>CAZMMB010000019.1:0-12606 GCA_964567325.1 uncultured Oscillospiraceae bacterium | reverse complement strand
GCCGCAGGGGTCCGTCGTATTGAAGCAGTGGTCGGTACTGGCGCGCTTGAATATGTACGTAGCCAAGAAAGTGTTTTGAAAGAATTGCAGTCTAAGTTGCAAACTCAGATAAAAGACTTACCTGCACAAATAGATCGTATATTGGAAGACAACAGAAGATTAGAAAGAGAATTGGCTGCTTTTAAACAGCAGACAGTGCTTGGTGCTTTAGACGAGTTAATTGAAGGTGCCGAAAAACTTGAAGACGGTGCTATTGTTGTGGCAGAAGTAGAAGCCGCCAGCCCTGAAGATATGAGAACTTTGGGGGATCGTATTCGTGATAGGCTAGATCCTGTTGCAATCATGCTCGCCGCGAAAAATGAAGATAAAGTTTTGTTTTTGAGTATGGTCTCCAAAAGTTTAGTTAAAAAAGGCGTCCATGCCGGACAAGTCGTAAAAACCGCTGCTCAGATTTGCGGAGGAGGAGGCGGTGGCCGACCTGATATGGCTCAGGCAGGTGGGCGCATACCGGAAAAATTACCAGAGGCACTGGAAAAAAGTAAAATACTCTTTGGTGAACAAATGAAAGGAATTAAGTAAGTCCGAAAGAATATAGATTAGTTAAGGGCTTTTTATTTTAATTTGTTAGGGGGGATCACCGTGAAAGATAATCTTGATAAAACTGCGGAGGATCAAATTGTCAATCTATTAAATCAGGCCTTTGTAGCTGCTAGTAAGATACGGATTATGTCTGATGCCCATGCAGGTGCAGGTTGTACAATCGGCACCACTATGACAATCGCCAATATGGTCGTGCCGAACCTGGTGGGTGTAGATATTGGATGTGGAATGGAAACTGTAGTTTTGGAAGATAATGATGTTGCACTTCCGAAGTTGGATGAAATAGTTCATCTCAGTATACCTTCCGGATTTAACATACGTAAGACCGCACATAGACTAGCAGGGGAAATAAACTTAAAGGAACTTAGGTCTGCTAATCATGTTAATTTAAATCGGGCACAGCTGAGCATAGGAACTCTCGGTGGAGGGAACCATTTTATTGAGTTAGGCAAAGATGAGGGGGGAAAGCTTTATCTGCTTGTGCATTCAGGGAGTCGAAATTTGGGCAAACAGGTTGCGGAATTTTATCAAAAAGCTGCCAGTAGGGATCTAGCGGCAAAGGTAAAGATAGGCAAGGCCAAGATTAATGAATTAAGAAAAAAAGGAAGCCATGATCTTGCTTTGAAGGAGCAGGAAAAGCTCAACCTAAGGCAGGTTGAAAAAAGCCTGGCTTTCACCGAGGGAAAACTATTTGATGATTACCTACATGATATGGCTATTGTACAAAGGTATGCTGAACTAAATCGCAAGGCAATAGTAGATAAAATAATCAGCAGGATGAAATTTAGCGTTGTGGAACGATTCACAACTGTACACAATTATATCGATATGGAATCAATGATATTGAGAAAAGGAGCCATTTCAGCTAAAAATGGAGAAAAGGTACTGATCCCAATAAACATGAGAGATGGCAGCTTGCTATGCATAGGTAAAGGTAATGCTGATTGGAACTATTCTGCACCCCATGGGGCAGGCCGGCTACTGAGCAGGAGGGCGGCCAAGGAAAGCATATCCCTTAAGGAATTCGAAAAAAACATGGAAGGCATATATACTTCCACTGTAAGTAGAAGAACGCTGGATGAAGCACCATCAGCCTATAAGCCAATTGGCGAAATTATGGATAATGTTGGTGATACTGTTGTAATAGTTAAAAGGATAAAACCATTATATAATTTTAAAGCTCCTGAATAGGGACAGAGCTGGGATTCCTTCTAGCTATCTTAAGAAGGTAGACCCTTTAGCCTTGATACCATGGAAAATGATAATTTATGGGAACCTTTTTATCTTCTAGACGTCTAACTATATAGAAAAAGAAAAGGAGAAGATTTATTATGAGATATAGAAAATTGCTTGCAGGGTTTTTATCCTTGTCCATTATCATACTTTCATGTGGACTTGTATTTGCCATGACAGAAGAAGCATCCCGTACTGAAAGTGTGAGGGAGGCCCGCTATCTTTCTTTTACGGGGACAGTCACTGAAATAAGGGATAGGGAAAATCCGGCCAATTCGAAATTTGTTTCCTTGGAAAGCAAAACTGGCCAACCCGCCAATGTTATCGTGTCTGACCATACTTACATCTTTGAAGATGCAGATATAAAAGTGGGATCATTAATTACAATATATTATGACGCAACTAAGCCCATGATTTTGATTTATCCACCCCAATATAGTGCAGAAGTTATTGTAGTTGAGAATCAGGAAAGGAATGTGAAGTTTGATATTTTCGATGGTAACCTGGTAAGCAGTGATAATTTTTTAAGGCTTAAACTAGATGAAGTTACGAAAATAATATCGCTCGATGGCAAACCATACACAGGCACATTAGAAAAGCAAAAACTAATAGTTGTTTACGGTGTTGCCACTAAGAGTATTCCGGCCCAAACAAGACCTGACAAAATAATAGTCTTATCGGAAAACGATGTCAGGGAAGTGTTATTAGAAAATGATGTTAGTAAGATGAAAATATATGTTAATGGCCTGATAATTGATTCCCCCTCTGCCTATTCTAATGAGCAAGGGATTGTTATGGTACCACTTAGGGCTATTGCTGAGGCATTAGGCTATGACGTGTATTGGAATAGCAGCACAAGGGGAGTCACAATCGGTAAAGGTATTTCATTGACAATAGGAAAAGATTATTACTCATATATGAGGATGTCGCCAATCTATCTTGGCACCGCTCCGGAACTAGTAGATTCTACAACCTATGTTCCTCTCAGTTTTTTTAATGAGCTTATGATGGTTGATAAGACCGACATATTAGAAGGGCGAATTGTGATAGGCGATAAAACCGAATAAAACATACGCTAATGCAGGCTATGGAAAAGGTAAATTTCCCTAGCCTGCTACTTTTTACCCATCTGCATATTTTGTTAAATCTTTGCTGTACTCATATGGTTTCTATAAAGTGTATATAAACGTATATTCATCCTGGCTAAAAGCATCATATTCCACGAACTGTTACCATTAAAATTTTAGTATTTGTTCATTATCATATATATAGATAGGTGGTAAACTTATTATAGTAGCTAATAGAGCGAATACGGGGTGATTAAAGTGAATGACAAATTAATTGATGGCATTTCCAAAACGGGATTATTTGCATCATTGGTATTTATTGGGGCATTTCTATTCAAAATACCGATGCCGTTTGGGTATATGCATTTAGGTGATTGTATGATTGTTTTGGCGGTATTGATGCTCGGCGGCAAGAAGGGTGCCTTAGCTGGAGGAATGGGTGCGGGATTAGCGGATCTAATTGGTGGTTATGCGGTGTGGATTATACCGACTCTTATTTGCAAAGGGATAATGGCCCTTATTATGGGCTATTTTATTAGCAAGCAAGTATTCAATCTTAAAGGGAAAGTGCTATGGTTAACAGGTGCAACCATCGGAGGATTGCTTCAATCAGTTGGATATACAATTGCCAGGGCTTTCTTCTACGGTATACCTGCTGCAATAGCTAGCTTTCCAATAGTTATTATTCAAACTGGCTTGGGAATTCTGTTCGCTTTATTGATAAGCGAGGCGTTAAGAAAAACGGCCTTAGGGAAAGTTTTTATTATTTAGAAAGGTGGGAAATGGCAATGATAAACGATATTTCTGAAAGAATTAAGCAATTTAAAAAAATTGATGCACACAGCCATATTGGATACTTCGGCAGCTGGAGTGATGTTGGAATTACCCCAGAGCAATTAATGGGTCAGATGGATGAATATAACATTATTAAAAGTGTTATTTCCACTTATCCAATGGATGAGAGCATCAAGGCAGTAGACAGATTTCCCGATAAGCTTGTCGGTGCTGGTTGGGTAAACCCTAACGAAGAAAAGGCTATTGAGCAGCTAAGAAATGCAGTAGAAAATTATAATTTTAAAGCTATCAAACTACATCCACTATTTCATTCATTTCTAGCCAATGACCCTGCTGTGTTTCCTATCATGGACTTTGCGGGAAAACACGATATTCCTGTTATGATTCATACAGGCCATCCTCCATTTTCATTACCGTGGAGCGTGGCACAACTCGCTGAATTATACCCAGAAATCAAAATAGTAATGATCCACATGGGTCACGGCAACGGCATGTATATTCAAGCTGCAATTGATATGGCTAAAAAGTATCCGAACATTTTCCTAGAAAGTTCAGGTATGCCAATGCATACAAAAATTAAAGAAGCATATGAAAGTGTAGCTAGTGATAGATTGATGTTCGGTATAGATTTACCATTTCATCATCCCATTGTAGAAATATCCCGGATATTGGTTAGTGGACTATCCGACGCTGCCCTTGAGGATGTATTTTATAACAATGCAGCCGGGCTATTGGCAATATAGAGATAGCAAGAGGTCATATTTTCGTGAATTTTATATTTTAAAAAGTTTCTTTGAATGGCCAACCTTCTAGGATGGTCATTTTTTATGTGCGCCCGGCATGGGCGCAATCTAACGGGTGCAGGAAGGGGAAAAGTTTAGCCAAAATGCCACTTTCTCAAATTTGGCTAAACTATTTTCCGGTTGCCGGCTGACTGTAGCAAATAAATACATACATTAGTTCCTTGACACTGACTAGGAAGGATGGGAATTTGAAAAAAATATGGAAGGCATGTATACTTCTACTGTGGGTAGAAGGCGCTGGATGAACCACCATCTCCCTACAAGCCAACTGGAGAAATTGTCGATAAAGTTGGTGAGCAGGTGGGAGGTCCACTGTCTGGTAAAATTTTAAAGGAGAGAGAATATGATTATCAGTAGCAAAGAAGCTGAAAAAAATGTAGCTATGGCGGTAGCCGAACTGATGGTAGCAGCGGCAAGAACTGCCCCGAAGGGCCATGGCAAAGATAACCTTGAGTTTATGATAGTTGATGGGGATGAAAAGGATAAACTTGCAGATGAAATGCGTAAAATAGCAAAAGACACAGAAGTGAATTTTTTCGCAAGGGATGGTGGGAATGTTGATAATTCTCAGGTGGTGGTATTATTAGGTACACGAATAGGTCCTATAGATTGTCCTAACTGCGGATATTGCGGATTCAAGGATTGTGATGAAAATCGCAAAAATAAGGGGATTTGTGTATTTAATCCAGGAGATTTGGGGATAGCCATTGGTTCAGCAGTTTCAATAGCCGCCAATCACCGTTGTGATAACAGGGTACTGTTTTCAGCAGGTAAATCAGCCCTGAATTTAGGCTACTTTAGTGATGATATAAAGATTGCCTATGGCATACCATTATCTGTATCAGGGAAGAACCCTTATTTTGACCGCTAATAACCAGGGTCTGCTGGCTGAACGAATTATTTGAAAGTCTAAATTCGTTCAGCCAGCAGATGAAATCTGCCAGCTATCGGCTAAATATTGATTTATGCCGATAGCAGACCCTGATTATTGAGTTTGACAGATGGAAATTATATCCTTATTATTCTATCTTGGCAATGAAAGAAATATGTGAAATATGCCATTAACCCTTGAATTGTAAGATTCATAAATTGCCATAATATAATAAATGTAGACATTTATGGATCATTCGGCAAGCCCTAATTAGCAATGATCCATAATTGATTTTCATAGAATTGGACATACTATCTTTATAAACAATTGTAAGGAGGATATGTTCATGGATCAAATAAAAGCAGATATGGGGGACATGACATCAAAAGAAATAGGAAATTTGGTCTCTAAGGGTCTGGTCAATTTAGGAAAAGAAGTATTAAAAAACAATTCACCTTCGGGCCAGGTGGATTATGGTGACCTGCCATCTAGGGCCCTACCGGAGCTGGGTAAACAGGTATTATCAGGAGAAATCAAGGAAAATTCACAGAAATAGGAGGGACAAAAATAGATGTTCCCTCCCTAGAATAGCACCAACATATCATAGTATATCTTTTAGGTATTTAAAATATGATTTACTGCCTCTATTGTATATAATACTTCCTCTTCTGTATTCCAATGACCGAAGGAAAATCGAACAGTGCCCTGGGGGAAAGTATTTAAAGTTTTATGTGCCATTGGGGCACATTGCAAACCACAGCGGGTCATTATGCCAAATTCACTATCCAGCCGAAAGGCAACTTCCGCATTGTCCATATGGGGAAAATCCAGGGAGACAATGGGACAGCGTTCGACGTCCATTGGAGGACCAATTAACTTTACATCTGACCTGCCATCTAAGTTTGAAACAAACATTTTAGCCAGTTTCTCCTCTTTAGCCCGAATAGAGTTACAGCCTTTTTTATTCACATAATCCAGGGCAGCTGACAAACCTAGCACCCCAGGTAGGTTCATAGTTCCTGCTTCCAATTTATCTGGCATGAAATCTGGCATGACTAGGGAATCTGAACTACTACCTGTGCCACCGGCTATGAGGGGTGAAATCGCTTGTGCCAATTCATTATCTAGGAGCAGGCCTCCAATTCCCTGGGGTCCAAGCAAGCCCTTGTGCCCTGTGAAAGCAAGTCCGTTTATGTTCATTTCCCTCATATTAAGGGGAAAGACTCCTGCTGTCTGGGCTGCATCAACTATAAAAAATATATCTCGTTCTTTGCATAATCTACCTATTTTCTCAATAGGCATCAGGGAACCACAGACATTGGAACCGTGCAGGATGATAACAGCTCTGGTTGCAGGTCTTATTTGTTCTACGAAATTGTCAAGATTAAGGCAACCATTGGCGTCGCACTGAGCAACCCCTAAATCTACCCCCCTTGCTTGGGCAATCTTTGCGGGCCTGGCTACGGCATTGTGTTCCATAGAGCTGATGACAAGCCGGTCGCCGGTTTTCAACAAACCGTGAATTACATAGTTTAGGCTAAATGTAATATTTGGGGTAAAAACAACATTGCTTTCTTGGTCAAAGCCGAAGAAATCGCACAGCTTCTCCCTAGTTTCTAGTACTTTTTTTGAAAGATCATATGATGTACGGTAGCCACCCCGACTCACGTTATATCCGGCCTTTTCTATATGGTTCAACATTGCCTGTCCTACACCGGGAGCCTTTGGAAAGGAAGTGCTACAGTTATCTAGATAAATATTTCTCATTACTATCCTCTCTTTGTTTACTCGGACATTATTTCCGCTAATTTCATCAATGTGTTATCGTAGCATTTTTTAGCATTCAAAGCCTCTTCTAAATTATAATTTACAATGCTTTCCCCCTTAATACCTACAGCCTTGCTATCCGCACCTTCTTGTAGCAGTAAATTAACAGCTTCATACCCCAATCGTGTCGCCAGTATCCTATCTCTAGCTGTGGGCGAACCACCCCTTTGTATATAGCCAAGAACGACAACTTTAGTTTCCATGCCGGTTTTTTCCTCAATAATTTCAGCTAGTTCCTGGTTGCACAACTTAACTCCTTCAGCCTTAAGAATAAGGCTGTGCAATTTCCCTCTACTTCTTCCCTGGATAAGCGAACGGCATATCTCGTTAATATCTGTAGGGATTTCGGGAATTAAAATACTCTCAGCACCACCGGTTAATCCTGTATAAAGGGCTATGTCGCCACAATGTCTGCCCATTACTTCAATTATTGTGCATCTTTCGTGGGAGGATGAAGTGTCCCGTATATTTCCTATTGCAGATAAAACAGTGTTGACGGATGTATCAAAGCCGACTGAAAAATCCGTATAGGAAAGATCATTATCTATGGTAACAGGTAGTCCAACTACCTTGACTCCAGTTTTCGCAAGTTCTAGTCCGCCACGTAGGGAGCCATCGCCACCTATTACAACAAGACCATCAATTTTATAATCATTTAATATTGCTTTCGCCTCTGAAACCCCATCTAAAGATTTAAAACGCTCACTTCTAGCTGTTCTGAGCCAGGTACCCCCTCTTTGCAAAGTATCAGATACGGATCTGGCCGATAGATTGACTATTTCCTTATTCAGCAGTCCTTCGTAACCCCTGTATATGCCGTAAACTTCTAGTTTATTATGCAAGGCCCCTCTTACAACAGCTCTTATAGCAGCATTCATTCCCGGTGCGTCTCCCCCACTTGTCAATACCCCAACTTTTTTCAAAATAAATCCTCCTATGGCTATAATAAATTTGCTAGATCTGAAAATTATAATTCGAGAATATCATCAAACCAAAAGTTCTTCAACTTGTTATTAAACTATTCAGTAACAAAAAAGCTAAATCCTAATAATATGTATAGATTAAATATCATCTTTAAAGCAGTCTTTGTTTTGCAAAAAATAACCAATAAAGGAGGGTTAAGATTTGAAAAAAGAAATAGAAGAAAGACCGGTTTTTGATGCAAAAGATGAACAATTATCACCATTTCGTGAAAGAAATACGGGTCCTGGAAAGGCCATGAAAAGCGATACTGGTTTTAAAGTTTCCAACGATCGCTGGAGTCTAAGGGCTGGAAAAAGGGGACCGCTAGTAATAGAAGACACACATTTTTATAGAAAACAATCACGCCTAAGTCGTGAACGGATACCGGAAAAGGTGGTTCATGCGAGAGGTTTCGGATTATATGGTGAGTTTGAGTTGCATAAGTCTATGAAGGAATACACTGTTGCTGATTTCCTCCAGGTTCCCGGGACGAAAACCCCTGTTTTCACTAGATTTTCTAATTTTATTGGGAGCAAAGGGTCCAAAGATACGGCTGTTGATATTCGGGGATTTGCTGTAAAATTCTATACACAAGCAGGAAATTACGATATGTTGTCTTTGCAATTTCCGGTTTTCATCCTAGCGGATGCCATCAAATTCATGGATGTCACCCATGCTGTAAAGCCCAACCAAACTACTGATGTACCACAAGCAACAGTTGCACAGGATAGGTTTTGGGACTATGTAGCTAACAACCAAGAGTCGGCGAACATGGTAATGTGGCTCATGTCTTTGAGGGGACGGCCAAGAAGCTGGAGGATGATGGATGGATGGCCAATAAATACATTTAGATTTATAAATGCAGAAGGTAAATCCACCTTTGTCAGATTTACATGGAAGGCGAAATTAGGAGTACATTCATTGCTGCTTGACGAGGCAAATGTAATAGGGGGTGTGGATCCTGACTTCCATAGACATGACATAATAGAAGCAGTCCAAAAGTGTGCATTCCCTGAATATGATTTAGGTGTGCAACTCATACCTGAAGAAGATGAATTTAAATACAGTTTTGATGTATTAGATGCGACAAAAATGTGGCCTGAGGAAGTGGTGCCCGTTCAAATTATTGGAAAATTAACATTAAATCGTTTGGTAGATAATTTTTTCGCCGAGGAAGAGCAATCATCCTTTGACCCGGCAACCCTTGTACCTGGCATTAACCCAACTAATGATCCTGTTCTACAGGGGAGACTTTTTGCCTATAGGGATACAGATTATCACAGACTGGGAACTGGAAATATCAATGAAATACCAGTAAACAAACCCTTAGTTGATATTAACACTAATAACAGGGACGGATATTCGAAATATAGGATCGATATGGATTATGTCAATTATCATGAAAATTCATTAGCCGGCAATACCCCGATGGAGACACCGCCGGAAAAGGGTGGCTATTATATTTTCAGGCAGCAACAAGAAGGATTTTTGACCAGGGATGTGCCCAGTGAGTCTTTTGATGATCATTTTTCACAAGCTAGACTCTTTTGGAATAGCTTAGCACCATTTGAAAGAAAAGACTTAATAAGAACCTTTATATTTCACTTACAATCGGTAAAGAGCAAGTCTGTAAGAGAACAGAATGTGGAGATGTGGGCCAATGTTGACAAAGGTATGTCGGATATCATTGCAGATAATATTGGTGTGGCCAGGTCGAAGAATACAAATGTATCTATGGAGGAATCATCACCTTCAATTAGCTTGGTTAACACTCCCCACTATGCGTATACACAAAAAGTGGCTGTACTTATAGGTAATGGCTTTAATGGTAGTCAGGTAAAATCTGTTTTAGATGCCTTGAAACAAAATGGCGTATTTTTCGATATTATTAGCCAAAAGCTAGGAAAGCTTACTGGGAGGGACGGCAGCCAAATAGAGGTAGATGAAACTTTTATCACAAAAGTACCTGTTCTTTATGATGCCGTATACATTGTAGGTGGGAATGTAGAAAATCAGGCAGATTTCGATAAAGGGATTATTGATTTTTACTGTGAAATGTATAATCATTTTAAACCCATAGGGATTGCCGGAACGGGAAAATGCTATCGTATATCTACTGATAATAATTTTGAGGGAATAGTATTTGAAACAAACAATCCAAATTTTATAAGTGAATTTATCCACGCAATTGCCAAGCAACGCTTTTGGAATAGAAAATAATCCTATACTAAAAAACAACTTAGAGTTTACTTGTGTAAACTGATGGCGGACAGCCAAAATGGTTAATGTCATGGGCCTTCTACCCATGACATTAATGGTTCTCAAAGAAATGGCAAAGGTATCCAAAGGTCTTTGCATAAAAGATAAATAACTGAGCATACTTTTAATATTCTAATGAAAGGAAATACTGAAAAGATGAAGAATAAGCAGAAAGAAATGCCAGTTGATTTAAGTGTCAAAAGCAATCAAATCGAACATTATCACACACAAAACACAGGTACTGATAAACCAATGACAAGCGATTCGGGATATAAGATTTCCAACGATAGCCAAAGTTTGCGGGCAGGCAAAAGGGGCCCCCTATTACTGCGTGATACAAATTTTTACAGGAAGCAATCGCGTTTTAACCGCGAGCGCATACCTGAGAAAGTAGTTCATGCCAGAGGCTTCGGTTTGTACGGTGAGTTTGAGTTAATGAAATCCATGCAGGAGTATACAGTTGCAGATTTTCTGCAATTGCCCGGTACTAAAACTCCAGTCTTTACCCGTTTTTCGAACTTTATTGGCAGCAAAGGTTCAAAGGATACAGCTGTAGATATACGTGGGTTTGCTGTTAAGTTTTATACGCAAGAGGGAAATTATGATATGCTTTCGCTGCAGTTCCCTGTTTTTATTCTAGCTGATGCAATGAAATTTATGGATGTAACACATGCAGTAAAACCCAATCCAATTACTGATATTCCACAAGCTACCGTTGCCCACGATGATTTTTGGGATTATGTGGCCAGCAATCAGGAATCTGCTCATATGGTGATGTGGTTAATGTCTTTAAGAGCTCGGCCGAGAAGTTGGCGCATGATGGAAGGATTCCCCATAAATGCCTTTCGATTTGTTAACGCGCAAGGGGAATCGACTTTCGTTCGGTTTGTATGGAAACCCAAGCTTGGCGTTCATTCAATAACAATGGAGGAGGCAAATATTATTGGTGGGATAGATCCGGATTTTCACCGCAGGGATATAGTTGAGGCGGTTCAAAAAGGTATGTTCCCCGAATATGATTTAGGTGTCCAGCTGATAGCTGAAGAAGATGAATTTAAATATGATTTTGATGTTTTGGATCCGACTAAACTGTGGCCCGAGGAAACCGTACCTGTTGAGATAATTGGAAAATTAACATTAAATCGTTTGGTGAGCAACTTCTTTGCGGAAGAAGAACAATCATCATTTGATCCCGCAACACTTGTACCAGGTATAGAATTTTCAAACGACCCTGTTTTGCAAGGACGGGCATTTGCATACCGTGATACAGATTATCATAGACTTGGCACGGCTAATATTAATGAAATCCCGGTAAATAGGCCAATTTGCCAGGTAAATACTAACCATAGGGACGGCCATTCAAAATATCGCATAGATGTGGACAATATGAATTTCCATAAAAACGAGTCTGCAAACAATACCCCTGCTGAAACACCAATAGGCAAAGGCGGATATGGATATTATCAAACAAAGGTTGAAGGAAATGTTACCAGGGAGTTCCCAAGTGACTCATTTCAGGATTATTTTTCACAAGCCCGTCTTTTCTGGAACAGCTTAGCACCCTTTGAACAAAAGGACCTTGTAGATACATTTGTCTACCACCTTCAATATGTTAAAAGTAAGGATATAAGAAAAAGGAATGTGGATATGTGGGCCAATGTAGACACCAATATGGCAAACATTTTCGCAGATCAACTTGGTGTTGAAAGGTCGCAATGTTCGCAGGTCGGAGAAACAAGAAATTCGCCGGCAATAAGTATGGCTAACACCCCTCATTCTGCAGCCACGCAAAAAGTCGCTCTTTTAATCGGTGACGGATATGACGGTAACGAGGTGACCTATGCTATAAACATGCTCAAACAAAGCGATGTGTTTATCGACCTTATTGGGGAAAAGTTAGGTCCTGTCACTGCAAGCGATGGCAATCAGCAGGATGTTGAGGAAACAATCAAAACTAAACTCCCCGTATTATACGATGCAGTTTATATAGTAGGGGGGAGGGCAGCAAACCAAGGAGAATTCAATAAGAAAATCATGGAATTCTATGATGAAGCATTTAAGCACTATAAGCCAATTGGAATTTTCTCAACAGCGGAATCATTCATTAACTTGCCGCAAAATAAAGATGCCACAGGGGTAATTTGTGCTGCAGACAATAATAAGTTTGCTGATGATTTTATTGCTGCCG
>CAZMMB010000018.1:4333-12772 GCA_964567325.1 uncultured Oscillospiraceae bacterium | reverse complement strand
GTTAAAAAGTTGTGATATTGCCAGCACCGTAAAAGCATATGTTTGAGCATGTGAATAAATATATTCGTCAGCATACAGGGCCTTTATCTCTTCGTAGGATACTGGACCCCCTGTGGTAATAAGAAAGGAAATGGGAGAATAGAGGAAGGCCAACAAGGTGCTAGCGCCGATAACCGTTCCAAATAACAGGGTAATAGCATAGCCACCATGGGCAAAAAGACTTTCCTTTGCATCTCTCGGCTTTTCCTTCATAATTTCTGGGTCCCCTGGGTCCACGCCCAAGGCCAGGGCCGGAAGTGAGTCAGTAATAAGATTTACCCAGAGAATGTGTATGGCTTTCAAAGGTGCCGCAAATCCTGCAGCTATTGCCACCAGCATAGTAATTATTTCTCCTAAATTAGACGACAGGAGGAAAAGTACAGATTTCTTAATGTTATTATAGATGTTCCGCCCTTCTTCTATAGCGTGTTCAATAGTGGCAAAATTGTCATCGGTAAGAATCATATCCGAGGCCCCCTTGGCCACATCAGTACCGGTAATGCCCATGGCAACACCAATATCAGCCGTTTTTAAGGATGGGGCATCGTTAACACCATCCCCTGTCATAGACACAATGTGGCCCTTTGCCTTAAAAGCCTTAACTATCATTACCTTATGTTCAGGAGAAACCCTAGCAAAAACCCTAAGGCCCGAAATAGCATTATTTAGCTCCTCCTGTGACATCTTTGCAAGACTTTCCCCAGTAATACACTGGTCCTCACTTTCAGCAATGCCTAATTCTCTGGCAATAGCAAGTGCCGTAACCTTGTGATCCCCTGTTATCATAACCGTAATAATAGAGGCGCCTTTAAATATTTCAACTGCTCCGGCAGCCTCAAGCCTCGGGGGATCAATCATCCCCACGAGCCCAACCATGGCCAGATTATTCTCTTGAGCAGAACCATCCCCAAATTTTACTGCAATAGCCAGTACCCGCAAGGCCATTTTGGCCATATCTTGAAAGGCCCGCTCAATATTTTCCAGGTCCCCATTGGTCATGGGCTTTAAATGTCCATCCAGCATAAGATGGGTGCAATTGGCCAAAATTCTATCCGCAGCCCCCTTGGTATAGCTAACAAATTTCCCCTCAATATCCTTGTGTACAGTCGTCATCATCTTTCTGCCCGAATCAAAGGGCAATTCATTTACCCTGGGAAAATCCACTTGCAAATCATATTTCGCTAGCCCTATATTGACACCCATATCCAAAAGGGCCAATTCTGTAGGGTCGCCTAAACGATTCTCTCCATCGACTATAGCATCTGTACAAAGCACTAGACCTTTGATGAAATGGGAATTACTTTCAAGGTCTAAATCGCATGGATCCAAAAGTTTTCCTTCAGTATACACTTTTGTAACAGTCATTCTATTCTGAGTCAATGTACCGGTTTTATCAGAACATACCACGCTGACAGAGCCTAAGGTCTCGACGGCAGGAAGTTTCCTTACTATGGTGTTTACCTTGACCATGCGCATTACGCCCAGTGCTAGAACTATAGTCACAATAGCAGGCAGACCTTCCGGAATAGCTGCAACAGCTAATGAAATCGCTGTCAGTAGCATCTCCATTGCATCCCTATCTTGGAGCAAGGCAATTCCAAATAATGCTGCGCACAGTAGCAGGGCCACAATCCCGAGAATCTTGCCCAAATCGCCCAGACGCTTTTGAAGCGGTGTCAATTCATCAGGCGATTCACCAATCATTTTTGCAATCTTTCCAATTTCTGTATCCATGCCGGTTTTAACAACAATCCCCTCACCCCTGCCATAGGCAACACTAGTAGAAAGATAGGCCATATTAATCCGGTCCCCAAGAGTAATTTCTCCATGGGCTACGAAATCAGCACTTTTATCTACCGGAACCGATTCTCCAGTAAGGGCTGATTCCTCTATTTTAAGGTTAATACTGCTTAGTAAACGCAGGTCTGCAGGAACGATTCTACCAGCCTCTAGAATAACTATATCCCCGGGGACCAATAAGTTTGCATCTATTTTGCACAAGTGCCCATCCCGTCTAACAAGTGCCTTGGGACTAGAAAGTTTTTGTAATGCCTCCAAGGATTTTTCAGCCTTGGCTTCTTGAACCATACCAATTATAGCGTTTAACAGAATAATAGCTAGAATAATGAAGGAATCTGCAATTTCTCTAAGAAATAATGATATCCCTGCTGCAGCAAATAGAATGTATATCATTGGATCCCTTAACTGCCCTAAAAACATCTGTACTCTAGTCTTTGCCTTCTTTTCCTGAAAAGCGTTAGGTCCGTATCGGGCAAGACGAACTCTTGCTTCCTCCGCCTTCAATCCAGATTGACAATCAACCTGTAGTTGATTTAAGACTTGATGAATTGTTTCTTGTTCATACATTTGTTAAATCCCTTATCCTGTTTTAATCTTATGTTTGCAATAACTGAAATAAAAAAGACCCTTAACATAATATTTGCAATGCAAAGCATTATATGCTAAAAGTCTTGTTCCCGTTAACGGGTCTGTAGCCAGGCAAAGCCGTGTTGTTGGCTGCAGACAATAATGAACTACTCCCTTTCGGCTATGCCCATATTTTAGTGTAGAATATGAAAGGTGTCAAGCACTAGCGCCGGTTAACTGTGCAAAAAATTTTATTCGCTTCGATGCTTAATAAGCTGCTTTAGTCTTTTATGCAATTGTCCTGCTCAAAAACCCTTATATATTGACAATATCCAGCAATATTACTATTATGTCATTAGTATAGATGCAAAATAGGTGAGCCGGGAAAAAGCACTTTGAAATTTGAGGAAAATGCCATGTGCTGGTTGAGAAGAATATTAAGAGGAATAGTATTAACACTAGTTATTTCAAGTATAATAATAGTTGAATTAACCATACCCGTGCACGCAACGACAAACATTTCACTTTCCCAAGAAGAAATAGATTACATAGGAGAAGGAAAGACTTTAAAAGCCGTCTCTATCGATGGGGGGGCACCGCTTCATTATACTGATTCGAAAGGTAGAATTAAAGGTATCGCCGTAAGCGTTCTTCAAGAGATTTCGGACATGACAGGAATTATTTTTGATTATTATCTGTTTGATTCTGTCAGCCAAGCCCTGAATAGCGATTATGACCTTGTTTTTGGTCTGTCAAAGGAATACAAGCCGGCCGGAATAATTTTATCAAAATCGTATTTAGAATCGGAAACGGTGTTATGCTTCAATAAATCTTTAGATCCTAAAAAGTTGGACAATAAAAAATACGCCGGCATAAGGGGCGGAAGCTTGCCTGAGGGAATAAAGGAAGAAAACACTATTTACTACAACGACAGGGAGGATACTGTAAGTGCCGTCAATTCAGGCCAAGCCGACTATTGTCTAGGGAACGCCTATTCCCTGGCTTTTTATAGCTTGCAAAACAGTTACAAAAATATTATCACAATACCTTCGGGCAAGGGGGAAAGGGAATACTGTATGGGGGTAGATGAGGAAGATAAAATCCTACTATCCATAATTAATAAATCTATTGATGCAATCGATCCAAAAAGAATGGATATGCTAATTTTGGAGCTTGCCTCACAGGTTGAAAGACAAATTACTTTTTCGATGATAATTGATGCTTATGGTAAAGAAATTTTTATCCTAACCCTGCTTATTATAATTTCCTTATTATATAGCGTTTTCTCTAGCATAAACGCAAAGAATCGCTACAAAGTTGAAAATAGAAGGTATCAAATAATCACACAAGTATCTAACGAATGTTTATTTGAATACCGTATCGATACCAATCATTTGGACATTTCCCATAAATTCAATGAAATATTCGGTTATCCTGACCAAAAGGATGAAATAATTAACCTTTTGGGAAAAACCTTTGCTAGGGATTTTCATCTTAATCTTCTAGATAAAAATATTCACACTATAAGGCTAGAACTATCCAACGGAAAGTTAATTATATTTAAGCTGGCAGCCTCCATACTCAGGGATGAAAGCGGCAAGGTCTTTTCAATAATCGGAAAACTTTCCGACATCAGCAAAGAGGTGGCAGAAAAAGAAGAGTTGATTACTAAATCACAACTAGACGGGTTGACTGGCTTATATAATGCTATTACAAGCAAAGAACATATTATAAAGAGCATAAATAGCAAAAAAACAAATAGCATAGATGCACTGATAATACTTGACTGTGATAATTTTAAAGCAATTAATGATAGTTATGGTCATCTTGGCGGAGACCTGGTATTACAAAAAATCAGCCAAAGCCTAAGCAATACATTCCGCCAATCTGATATTATTGGACGGATAGGTGGAGATGAGTTTTGTATATATATGCATGACATTCCTTCGGCCGATTTCGCCTTTTTGAAATGTCAACAGCTAGTTGAAAGTATAGAAAATACAGATAAAAAGTACAATATCACCGTCAGCATAGGAATAGCTGTTTTAATTGAAGAAATAGCATATGATGATTTATTTCAAAGAGCAGATAGTGCATTATACAGGGCCAAAAATTATAGTGGGTCTAAAATTATTGTCTATAATCAATGAGGGAAATAAGGACTATCCTTATAGTTCCTTGATATTAAGGCTAAGAGACCTCACTTCCATTGTGCCAACATTTAAATCAAAAAATATGGATCTTCCATAATTTTTTCTTGTATCCTCATCAACAACAGGTATATTCAACCTTGTCAAAGTTTGTTTTACGCTATCAACATTGCGGTCACCTATTGAACCAATATTGCTTCCAGGTTGAGTTTGAAACATCTTAGCCCCACCTGCAATTTTTGCAGTTACGCGACGCAGGTCGCTACCGAGTTTTTGCATATCCTTTACCAGGTCAATTATAGCCGTATCTGCATATTTCATTCGATTAGTGTCACTTCGTGAAAATTGTCTGCTATCGGGCAACATTATATGGGCCAGGCCCCCGATTTGTAATCCGCCATCGTAAAGACAAATTCCCACACAGGATCCCAAGGCGTAGGTTGCAAGGATGTGAGGCTTTCTTGAAACGATATAGTCTGAAATTCCAACCACCAATAGCCTACTCATATTTCCAAACCTAATCTTTCCATAATAAGCTTTAAGGTATCAATTTGGGCAAACATAACAACATTGCTCCTGAGCTTGCTTCCTCCGCTAGAAAAACTTTCTTCAATAAACATCACCTTATCGCCCACGGCCCCAAATTCAATGATAGGTACACTCATCAAGGCTCCTGCCATATCTATAGCAATATAAGGGGGTGACAGGTTTATCTTCAGGCCTGTAAGTGCCTGGATGGAACCAATATAGGATGCCCCAAGAATATTCCCAATTTCCTTGATTGCCGATAGCCTTATTTCAGATACCTCATCGCCATCTTCATAGTCGCGAAGCAGGACCTCCAATATTGCCTTGGCATCCTTCATCCCTATAAGGAACATAATCATCCCATTTGCTTCACCGGAAAAATCAATTAAAACGCCTACAGTCATTGTTTCTGCGCCGCCCATAGCATTGACTGCAGTATTAAAATCTGTAATTCTAACCTTAGGTAGGCCAATTGTTATCCTTTCATCCAAAATGCTTGCCAAGGATGATGCTGCATTGCCAGCACCGATATTTCCAATCTCACGCAGGACATCTATGTGGGTATCGCTGAGTTCTTCATAAGTACTTATCATTTTTTTCTCCTATTTTTCATGCCTTGGGGACACCTTCACTCGGACACAGGCCTTGGTCAAAGCGGCGATAATATCAGTTTCATACTGCTTTTTATAGAACTCTAGTTGGACATGGAGCTTACCCGCATTAGTGGTGACAAATCTATTATCCAGACTATTAAGTGCCAGGGCTAAAACATCCTGACTACAGGTATGACAGCTGCATACATTTAGTTTCCTCATTATTTCCACAACTTTTTCTTTGACCAAATGTTCTGTTAAATTCACCAGTTGTTCCCTGGCAAAATCCCCTTTCACTTTTTCTAAGTTTTGCGGGTCTTCCTTAGATGGCGAGCTGGTCTCTTCAACCCTTTCATCCATATCCTGGTCCTCCGTCTGCATCCCCTCAAGTTCTTGATCATCTCTTGTTATAAGTTTTAAGACCTGTTCCGTTTTATTACTTTTTTTGGCCATTTAACTTCATTCCTTTCCCAGAAATCAGTTCATCGACAAGCTTGCGATAATCTTTCGTAGCATTGGCCCTTGGTGAATATTTATATATACTTTCCCCATGGGCCGGAGCCTCTGCCACAGCTACCGATGTCCTTATCTTTGCATCAAAAACCCTTGAATCTAATTCTTTGGCAATCATATGGGCCATGTCCTCAACATCCCTTGTCAACAGTCTCCGCCTATCGTACTTGTTGAGCAGGATACCGAGAATTTCTATACCTGGGTTATATACTCCTTTTACCAGTTCTATGGTTTCACGCAATTGAGAAATACCTAACAAGCTTAAGATTTCGGGTATCATTGGTATAATCAGATAATTTGCCGCCGTGTATGCGTTAACTGTTAATAGGTTTAGGGCCGGAGGTGTATCAATGACAACTACATCATAATTAGCTAAAACTGACCCTATGCCCTTGCTAAGTAAAAATTCCCTACCCGTCTTGGTAAACTCTAATTCCGCACCACTTAGTAGAATATTCGATGGAATAACGTCAAGACCATTCTTTTTCTGTATAACTTCCCTTATACCGGCTGTTCCCTTCATTAATTCATATACAGTGGGGCTATTATCAATCTCGGCATCTAAACAGAATCCTAGATTCCCCTGGGGATCCAGGTCCACTGCCAATACCTTGTAACCCTTCCTCAATAATCCGCTTGCAATAGCTACTGCAGTCGTTGTTTTTCCGACCCCACCTTTTTGATTTGTAATTGCCAGCGTTTTCGCCATGACTCCACCCCTTAATCATATATTTTTTTGTCTTTTTCTTCTTCCCTGCGATAGTTTTCAATTTCCATCTTAAAAACGTGTTCGCATATTACCCTTTGCCCTAAATTATCTAATCCCAAAAATTTGCAGGCGTAACGATAGCGAAAATCTGAAAAGGTACCCTCCTTTTCTTTCCTTAAGACTAGGGCCTTAACGACCAAGCCCTCATGGAGCTCTTTCAAGCAAATATAAAGCTTTTGATTTACAAAAAATATCTGATTTGAAAAAAAACTTATGCCGCCAAGGCTAATATCCCTCAGCTGTATTTGTTTATCAACAATAAGGCCTCTTTTGTTTTCCCCCATAAAAGATCTTTGTACCCTCGCCTTGATATCTGTTCTGACCTTCAAATATTCCCGACGGTCCTTTTTTTCTCCAAAATGTGTAATATTGATGTTCATTTGTTTTTCTATGGATAGGGTAACAAACCCCTCCATCA
This sequence comes from uncultured Oscillospiraceae bacterium, assembly GCA_964567325.1. GTDB lineage: Bacteria > Bacillota > Clostridia > Peptostreptococcales > Anaerovoracaceae > UBA1426. The sequence goes on along the minus strand of CAZMMB010000018.1, from coordinate 5,395 downwards.
ATACAATCCCATCCTTACTCTGACCCACCGCTTTGACAGTAGAAGCCCGGTCCAATATGGGGAATCCCTCTCCATGAAGAATAAGCCTCTTATCTTCAATGGTGAAATTGGAAGAAATAAAACTAGAATCACAATCCTTTGAGATTATTTCAATTTTTATGTAATCAGGCTTAAATGCCATTACAACACCCCTTGTTGGAAATCACCTTAATTGATTGACTGTCCTCTCCATTTCATCAGCTGTCTGCAAGACCCTGGAACTAAAAGAAAAACCTTTAGATGCCTCTATCATTTTGACCATCTCCTCTGCAGTCTTAACAGCAGAACCTTCTAAATAGCCCACCTGAATTTCTGAATCCTCCAGGCTTTCGCTTCTCCCAGATATTTCTGTTGCTTTAAACTGGTTGTTTCCTATAGAGACAAGACCATATGGGTTTTTAAAGCTAAATACGCCAATCTGCTTGTAATCGAAACTCTCCCCATGCTCAATTCTCCTTTGCCGTGAATCCAGCACATAGTTTCCCATAGCATCGGTAAGATAATCCCTTTTTGAGTCACCGGAGAATTTAAAAGATCCATCCCTTGTATATACTATCCCATCACCTTGCTTTAGCTCCAAGGCGAAAAAACCCTGGCCTAGAATAGCATAATCCATAGGCATATCTGTCCTTTGTAAATCCCCCTGGGACAAGTCTAAATCTGTTTTCGCCAGTCTCACGCCATGGCCTATCTCTATTGGATTGCCTGCACCCCCATTTAAGTAGGAGTAAAGGAGTGAGGAGAAACCGGCCTCCTGTGGTTTGTAAGCTATTGTGTTAATGTTTGCAATGTTATTGGCTACAATATCCATCTTGGCTTGATGGGTAAGCAAGCCGCTAGCTGCCGTGTAAAAACCTCTAATCATCTATCCCACCTCTTTTCAATCAATACTTCCTATTTTGTTTACACCCAATTCATTAATTTTGTCATAGATTCTCAAAACCTGTGAGCAGGATTGAAAGTGGCTTTGCCCTGCAATAATCCTACTCAACTCCCTTGCCATGTTAACATTCGATTTTTCTA
>CAZMMB010000018.1:240-4233 GCA_964567325.1 uncultured Oscillospiraceae bacterium | reverse complement strand
CCAGGTATAAACAGGCTGCCATCAGCATCCAGTTCCGCCTGTCCATTTCTTGTCAACAGGTCTCCCAGCCTATCACTTCTGACCAGAAAAAAACCTTGACCCTGTATAGCCAGGTCCACACTCCTGCCCGTCTGCTCCAGGGGGCCCTGTGTTAAATCGGTGTGGATATCGTGGTTAACCGTAATATATGAACCTGTCCCAATTTTCCCCTTCATAACTTTTGGAGATGAGCTAACCCTCGAAACAAGGTGGTCAGCAGAAGCAGACTCTACCGCAGACTGACTTTTATAGCCTGCAACATCAGTACTTGTAATGTTGTTAGATATTATATCTATAGATTTTTGTTTTGACAGCATACCTGCCGCCGCCGAATAGAAACCCCTAACCATATTCTTCCTCCTCCCTTTCCTAAAATGTCAATAATCACTTAGACCGTGCTTCATCTTGATAATCGATGCCGAATGAATTTGGGATACCCGAGATTCTGTAACTCCCAAAATTTCTGCAATTTCCCTTAGTTTTAAATTCTCATAATAATATAAGCTAACTACCAACCTTTCCCTCTCATTGAGTCTATCGATAGCCTCAACCAGCCTTTGTTTTAATTCCCCATAAAGCAATTGGGGTTCCGGGCAGGTCCTATCCTGTGGATCGTGCAGCAAAGGCATGGCAACCATCATGTTTTCCTCAATCGCCTCCTCATAGGATAAAATAATGGAATTGCTCCTTTGTTGGAGTATTTTATCTAAATGTAATGGGGTGATGTTCATTCTTTCTGCTATTTCTTTTCTGGAGGGCTCACAACCTTTTTCCGAATACAGCTGACCATAAACACCATCCAGCTCCTTAGAAAGGCTTCTTTGGCTTCTCGGCACCCAATCCTGTGACCTTATGTAATCAATCATTGCCCCCCTGATTTTTATGGATGCAAAGGTTTCAAACTTACTACCCAGGCTAGCATCATACCTTTCCACGGCATCTATTAAGGCTATAATTCCCTGGTTGACCAAATCATCTATTTGCCCGTAATTCTTTGCACTAGCTTGAAATCTAAAGACAATTTTCCTCACAAGCCAGGTATATTTTAAGACCAGCTCATTTCGTAATTCAATACTTTTACCTGCCCCATATTCATCCCACAGTAGCTTGATTTCATAGTCGTCATTATTTTCAATAGCATTCATTGTTTCGCCTCCATCGACACTAACTCAGGCCTTCCCTGGCATGTATTACCCCAATACCCTGTATTTGTATGTTGGCCTCTATCTCATTAAAAGATAAAACAGTCAAATTAGGTATGAATTGTTCGACAAGCTTTTTAAAATAAATTCTCACCACAGGAGAGGTCAAGACTACCGGTGAACTTACCAGGTCCTTTAATTTGTCTACTTGTTCTAGGGTGAGCTCTATTATTTTTTGAACCATCTGGGGTTCCATTGCCAAATATGTGCCAAACTCGCTTTTTTTAGCTGAATTTAATATGGTGTTTTCTATATCCTGGTCCAGGGTAACAACCTTAATGCTGCTGCCATCTGTATATTTTCTGCTAATCGTTCTTTTCAATCTTTGGCGGACATATTCCGTCAACATATCCGTATCCTTTATACTTGTCCCATATTCACCCAGGGTCTCCAAGATACCCTCCATGTCCCGTATGGGGATTCCTTCTTTCAATAAGTTTACCAATATTCTTTGCAGGTCCGAAATGCTGACTATTGCAGGTATAACGTCTTCCGCAATTGCAGGGTTATTACGGCTTACATTCTTTATCAGGTTATTGATATCCTGTCTGGTAATAAGCTCGTGTATGTGCCTTTTTATTATTTCAGATAGGTGGGTGACAATCACAGAAACCGGGTCAATGACCGTATAGCCATATATCTCTGCCATATCCCTCTCCCCTTCGGATATCCATTTTGCGGGAATTTCATAGGCAGGCTCCACCGTATCAATTCCCTCTATCTTGCCAGTCGTATTGCCCGGATCCATTGCCAGATAATAATCCACCAGGACCTCGCCCCTGCCCACCTCTTCACCTTTTATTTTAATCAGGTACTGGTTTGGGTTAATAAGGGCATTGTCCCTAATCCTTACTGTTGGTACTACAACTCCCATATCTAAGGCAAACTGTTTTCTAAATATTACTATCCGGTCAATGAAGCTAGCCCCGGTACCCTGGTCGACTAGGGGCAGCAGAGAATAGCCGAATTCCATTTCAATAGGTTCGACACCCAGGAGCTCATAAATATTATCAATATTACGATAGTAATCCACCTCACTTCCCTGGTCGGGAATCAGGTCCCCAAGCTCTTCCTTTTCTAGTTCTAGGGCCTTTTCATTGGCTGATTTGATCAGGGCAAGACCTAGGAGGATTAACATTATCCCGATAATAATTATCTGCATGGCAGGTGCACCCGGGATAAAACACATGGTCAGGACTACGATTCCTGATATCAAAAGCACCTTAGGTTGTGAAAGAAATTGTTCCTTTACATCCTGATTTAAATTTCCTTCCGAAGCGGCTCTTGTGACTATCATGCCAGTTGCAGTTGATATCATCAAAGCTGGAATTTGAGATACTAGTCCATCACCTACAGTTGCGATAGAATAGACGGAAAGCACCTCTGAAAAGCTCATGCTACCCTGAATCATACCTATGATGGTACCGGCTATAAGGTTGACCAAGGCGATTATGATAGCCGCTATAGCGTCCCCTTTTACCAATTTGGTGGCCCCATCCATAGCGCCGTAAAACTCCGCTTCCCTTTGAATAACCTTCCTTCTTTCCTTGGCCTCCTGCTCGCTTATCAGGCCCGAGCTCAGGTCTGCATCAATGGCCATTTGCTTGCCCGGCATAGCATCCAAGGTAAATCTAGCTGACACCTCCGCAATTCTCTCTGCCCCCTTGGTAATTACTATAAATTGGACTATGAAAATTATTACGAAAACAATGAAGCCTACAATAGCATTGCCACCAAGGACAAAGTTGCCGAAAGTTTCTATTACCTTTCCTGCCTGGCCGCTGTTGGCCAATATCAACCTAGTAGAAGAAATATTTAGTGCCAGCCGCATCAATGTGGTGATTAGAAGCAGGGAAGGAAAAATGGAAAATTCCAGGGGACCCTTGATGAACATTGTAGTAAGAAGGATAGATAAGGAAACCGCAATGCTTATTATAAACATAAAGTCCAAAAAGAACACAGGTAAAGGAATGATAATAAAGGCTATTATCATTACAACAAATACCACTACTGCATTCTTGAATAAATCCATATTATTTCTTATCCTTTTCTTTATTTCCATACACCCAGGCCAATATCTCCGCCACCGGGGCAAAAAATTCCTCCGGTATGTATTCATTGATGTCAACGGATTGATATAAGCCTCTTGCAAGGGGCTTGTTCTCAGTAACGGGCACATTGTTCTTTGCTGCAATGTCCAGTATCCGCCTGGCTGTATAATCTTGCCCCTTGGCCACAACCATAGGCGAGTAATCCTTATCTATATCGTATTTCAAGGCTATGGCGTAGTGGGTAGGATTTCGCACAATGACATCAGCTGTAGGCACCTGTTGAATCATGCGATTCAGGCTCATCTTCCTCTGCCTTTCTTTTATCCTCCCCCTTACGAAAGGATCCCCTTCCGTTTGCTTGTATTCATCCTTTATTTCCTGTTTTGTCATCATTAGCTTCTTCTCATATTCATACTTCTGGTAGGCAAAATCCAAAACCGCAACAGCTAGGAAAAAAAGGCTGATTTTCAAGACCATAGACATCATTCTTTCCATCATGAAGGCAATAGTCCTGTCTATGCTGGTATTTAATATGTCAGGAACAAGGGGTAAAAGATTTCTTACACCGCTATATATTATCCACATGATGACCAAAATCTTAATCACTGATTTTACTAGCTGGGTTAAAGACCGCAAGGACATAAGTCTTTTCATCCCCTGTATTATGCTAATCCGCTCAGCCTTAAATTTTATCAGGTCAG
>CAZMMB010000018.1:0-230 GCA_964567325.1 uncultured Oscillospiraceae bacterium | reverse complement strand
GCTGATACAAGGAATCGCGTTTGAATTCCCGTCATCAAAATCCCTGCCAACATCAGGGCAAACATCACAGGCACTGCTATAACGAAGAATGTCCCAGCTATTTCCCTAAATATCTCCATACATGTGCTGACAGTCAATACATGGACCCTTCCTACCCTAGCCATCTGGCTCATATATAGGTTTTTTATCTGACCTGCAGCAAAGCCTCCTATTTTATTGATTAAATAGAA
>CAZMMB010000017.1:12368-12990 GCA_964567325.1 uncultured Oscillospiraceae bacterium | reverse complement strand
ATGAAACACATATTATCCGTAATAGTGGAAAACAATCCTGGTGTCCTGGCAAGGGTATCCAGTCTTTTTGGACGGCGGGGTTATAATATCGATTCTCTAACAGTTTCTGAAACAAATAATCCCGGAACATCCAATATTACCCTAACGGTAACCGGAGACGAGAGCATTTTGGATCAGATTATGAAACAGCTGGAAAAGCTCATAGAAGTAATTTCCGTAAAACATCTGGAGGCCAATAGTGCACTGAGCAGGGAGCTCTTGTTGGTAAAAATTTCAATTGATTCAAGCAAAAGAACCGAGCTCAGGGAAATATCCGACATCTATGAAGGCTCAATTGTGGATTTAACTCCTGCTTCTATGATGATAGAATTGACGGGAACAAGCCAGAAGATTGATGCCTTTCTTTTAAATCTTCAGGATTATTCCATCCTTGAAATGTGTCGCACGGGTGTAACCGCTTTAGAGCGGGACAGCGCCATTAAATAATTGCAAAAGAAAGTGGAGGTATTATAAAATGATAAAAATGTACTATGACAAGGATTGTAAACTGGACCTTCTTAAAAATAAGACCATCGCCATAATAGGCTATGGCAGCCAGGGTCATGCCCATGCCCTCAATCTC
>CAZMMB010000017.1:6946-12358 GCA_964567325.1 uncultured Oscillospiraceae bacterium | reverse complement strand
CTTCAAGCCGCAAAGCAGCGGAAGAGGCCGGGCTAAAGGTCATGAATGTAAGTGAGGCCGTAAAAATTGGCGATCTGATTATGATGCTGGTTCCGGATGAAAAAGCAGCCGACCTTTATGCAGATAAGGTTGAGCCAAATTTGGCAGATGGAAATGTATTGATGTTTGCCCATGGCTTCAACATTCATTACAATCAAATTATTCCACCAAGCTATTGCGATGTCATCATGGTTGCACCCAAAGGCCCCGGCCATACTGTCCGTAGCCAATATGAGGAAGGAAAAGGCGTACCCTCTTTAATAGCAGTCCATCAGGATTCATCAGGACAAGCTAGAGACTTCGCCCTAGCCTATGCTAGTGGAATTGGCGCCGGGCGGGCAGGCATCCTGGAAACCACTTTTAAGGATGAGACCGAAACAGATCTTTTCGGGGAGCAGGCAGTCCTTTGCGGCGGTGTGACTGAGTTGTTAAAAGCTGGCTTCGATACTTTAGTAGAGGCGGGTTACTCCCCGGAGATGGCATATTTTGAATGCTACCACGAGATGAAACTCATTATAGATATGGTCAACAAGGGTGGCCTATCCCTCATGAGATATTCTGTTTCAGACACAGCAGAATTTGGTGATTATGAAACCGGGTCTAGAATAATTACGGAAGAAACCAGACAAGAAATGAAAAAGGTTCTGCGAGAGGTCCAAGATGGAACTTTTGCTTCAAAGTGGATAGCAGAAAACAATGCAGGCAAGAGAGCGCATTTTCTAGCCTGTCGCCGGATGGAAGCGGAACACCCTGCAGAAATCGTCGGTGCAAAGCTTCGCAAAATGATGAGCTGGCTTAAATAATAAATGTAAAAGAGGAATTAACATGGATTTAAAAAGCAAAGAGCTAACCCAAGATATAGAAAGGGCCCCCCATCGATCCCTCTTCTATTCCATGGGTTATATAAAGGAAGAATTGGACAAACCATTAATTGGAATTGTAAGTGCCCATAGCGAAATAGTTCCCGGCCACTACCATTTAGATAAGGTGACAGAAGCCGTAAAGGCGGGGGTAAGGATTGGGGGCGGCACACCTATTATGGTGCCAGCCATAGGTGTATGCGATGGTATCGCCATGGGTCACCAGGGAATGAAATACTCCTTACCTAGCAGGGAACTTATAGCGGATAGCATAGAGACTATGGCCCTAGCCCACTGTTTTGATGGCCTGGTTCTAGTACCAAACTGTGACAAAATTGTTCCTGGGATGGTTATGGCAGCAGCAAGACTCAACCTACCTGCAATAGTATGCAGCGGTGGCCCAATGCTGGCTGGATCCTACGAAGATAGTGAAATAAGCCTTTCAACCCTATTTGAGGCCGTCGGAGCAAGGAAGGCAGGTTTGATTGGAGATGAAGAACTGGAAACTATGGAAAATCAAGCATGTCCCGGTTGCGGATCATGCTCTGGCATGTTTACAGCAAACTCTATGAATTGCCTCTGCGAAGCTATAGGCATAGCCCTTCCTGGAAACGGAACTATTCCGGCAGTTCATTCCGGTCGCATACAACTTGCAAAGCGCACCGGCATACAAATAATGGACCTGGTCAGGAAAAATTTGAGGACCAGGGATATTCTTACGGATCTCGCCTTTAAAAATGCCCTAGCTGTTGACATGGCACTAGGCTGTAGCACTAATAGTGTTCTACATCTTTTAGCTATAGCATCCGAGGCACAAGTTCATCTTAACCTTGACCTTATAAATGAGATTAGCGAAAGAACGCCTAATCTATGCCACCTGGCTCCAGTGGGCAATACCCACATACAGGATCTGGACAGGGCCGGTGGCCTGCCGGCAGTTATGAGACAGCTGGCTGAAGGCGGCTTTATAGATAGCACAGCTATAACAGCAAGTGGAAAAACTCTAGGTGAAAATATTAAGGGCAGGGTTAATAAAAACAAAAACATAATACGTCCCCTTTCTAATCCATACAGTAAAACTGGAGGCATAGCTATACTTTTTGGCAATATAGCTAAGGATGGCTGTGTAGTTAAGAGGTCTGCTGTTGCTGAAGAGATGTTGGTTCACAGTGGTCCGGCCAGGGTCTTCGACGGTGAAGATGAGGCTATTGCAACAATATACGCCGGTGGTATTAAGCCTGGCGATATCGTCGTCATACGTTATGAAGGTCCAAAGGGTGGCCCTGGTATGCGCGAAATGCTAGCCCCTACATCAGCCTTAGCAGGTATGGGCCTGGACAAAAGTGTGGCCTTAATAACTGATGGGCGATTCAGTGGGGCCTCAAGAGGGGCCTCTATCGGTCATATTTCCCCTGAGGCGGCGGCTGGAGGTGAGATAGGATTAATTGTGGAAGGCGACATAATCGACATAGACATCCCCTCTTATAAAATTCATCTAAGGATTCCTGAAGAAGAGTTGGAGAAAAGAAGGGCGACCTGGCAAGCAAAGGAGCCTAAGCAGACTAGTGGATGGCTGTCCCGCTATGCTAAATTAGTTTCTTCCGCCAACACGGGGGCTATATTAGAATAAGAACACTGGCGCGAACATTGTCCTTACAATTTCAGCCTAACGTTTCTAACGTAACGAACTTAATGAATTATTTTTTACCATGAAGGCAAGGTTTTATCCGTAAAACCTTGCCTTCATTTCAATCTCCTTTATACTTAAAATAGGCCCTTTACCTAGATATGTTCATATTCAACCTAGTTACTAAAGAAATGGAGAAATCAATGAAAAATAAAAAGGTAGCAATAATCATGGGTAGCGATAGCGACTATCCAATTGTAAAAAAAGCGGAAGAAATCCTTACACAAATAGATATACCCTTTATAAGCCGGGTCATGTCAGCCCATCGAACACCTAAGGAGGTTTCCGTTTTCGCATCAAAGGCAAGGGTTAATGGTTTTGCAGTAATCATTGCAGCAGCAGGCAAAGCAGCCCATTTAGCAGGTGTGATTGCCGCACATACTAGCCTGCCGGTAATAGGAGTCCCTATTAAATCCTCGGCCTTCGGGGGGCTAGATGCCTTGCTTTCAACAGTCCAGATGCCAAAGGGGGTTCCGGTAGCCACTGTGGCTGTAGACGGGGCAGAAAATGCTGCCTTGCTGGCAGCCGAAATATTGAGCCTAAACGATAAGACAGTTGAGGAAAAGCTGGATATTTATCGCAGGCAAATGAAAGATGAAGTGCTTGAAAAAGACAATCAATTTTTGGAGGAATGAAATGCTTTATACAGAAGATAAACTTCACGAAGAATGCGGGGTCTTTGGAATACGCACAAATGATAAAAGCATCGATGTGGTTAACAGCGTATATCGAGGTCTCTATGCCCTGCAACACAGGGGACAGGAAAGTTGCGGTATAGCCATAAATGACGGTGGAATAATCAGCGGCTACAAAGGGGTCGGTTTAGTAAGCGAGGTATTCACTAGGGATGCTGTTGAAAAGATGGCCCGAGGCAACATGGCTATAGGCCACTGCCGCTACAGTATGGCCGACGGGCTCTCCTCGGTAAATACCCAACCCCTTGTTATACGCCACATTAAGGGGACAATGGCAATTGCATATAACGGCAATATAACCAACGCGGCTCAACTTAAAGAAGAACTAGAATTAACAGGTGCCATATTTCACACCACCTGCGATACAGAGGTAATATCCTATGTAATCATCAGGGAGCGCCTGACATCTTCATCTATAGAAGAAGCCATAAGTCGAGCCATGGACAAAATCCAGGGGGCCTATTCGATTGTAATTATGTCTCCAAAAAAACTTATAGCAGTAAGGGACCCCCTAGGTTTCCGACCCCTTTGCCTTGGCAAATCCAACAATGATTACATTATTGCATCGGAAAGTTGTGCCTTAGATGGCCTTGGGGCAGAATTTATAAGGGATATAAAGCCTGGAGAAATCGTCGTAATCGAGGAAGGTGGAATACGAAGCATAGAAGATAAATGCAAGCCTGGAAAGAAATCCACTTGTGTTTTTGAGTATATCTACTTCGCCCGCCCAGACTCGGTAATAGACGGCAGTTGTGTCCACACAGCCCGCCAGAGGGCAGGTGCCTTCCTAGCCTTAGAACATCCAGTCCAGGCTGATGTGGTGATAGGTGTTCCAGATTCCGGAATAGATGCAGGCCTAGGCTATGCAAAACAATCGGGAATTCCATACGATGTGGGATTTATTAAAAATAAATATATAGGTAGGACTTTCATAGAGCCTTTTCAACCCCAGCGCGAAAATTCCCTGAGCATAAAACTCAATGTCATTTCCTCCACTGTCAGGGGAAAAAGGGTTATACTTATAGATGATTCCATTGTGAGGGGGACAACCAGCAAGCGAATTGTTAAGCTCCTTAGGGAGGAAGGGGCAACAGAGGTCCATATGAGGGTCTCTTCACCACCCTTTCTTCACCCCTGCCACTTTGGGACCGATATTAAGTCCAGGGAAAACCTAATTGCAGCCAACTATAGTTTGGAGGAAATTGCCCACATGATTGGCGTTGATTCCTTGGGTTTTCTTGGTGTAGATAATGTTACTAAGCTTGCTGATAATCCCTCATTGGAATTTTGTACAGCATGCTTCACAGGCAAGTACCCTATTCCCGTAGAAAACATAAAAGCAGAGAAAAAATATGAGAAGAAAATCAAGGAGGAAACCGGTTATGAAAAGCTACAGCGAATTTTATAAAAATTCCGGTGTTGATATAACTGCAGGCTATGAGGCGGTCAAGATGATGAAATCCCATGTTGCCCGCACCTACACAGAGGGAGTTTTAGGCGATGTGGGCGGTTTTTCCGGCCTTTTTGCTCCTGACCTTACTGGCATTAACCAGCCAGTTTTAGTGTCTGGAACAGATGGTGTTGGAACCAAGCTTAAAATAGCCTTTATTATGGACAAGCATGACACCATCGGAATTGACTGCGTGGCCATGTGTGTAAATGATATAATATGCTCAGGCGCCAAGCCCCTCTTCTTTTTAGACTATTTAGCCGTAGGAGTCAACCAACCTGAAAAAATAGGCAAAATAGTATCAGGAATAGCACAGGGCTGCATTGATGCTGGCTGTGCTTTAATAGGGGGAGAAACGGCCGAAATGCCGGGATTCTATGCTAGCGGCGAATACGATTTAGCAGGTTTTGCCCTAGGCCTTGTCGATAGGGAAAAACTAATTGATTACAAGAATGTCAGACCAGGAGACCTTATCATAGGCTTACCCTCTTCAGGAATACACTCCAATGGGTACTCATTGGTGAGAAAAATCCTGGATGTTGAAAATCGTTGCCTTTCCCAATATGTTGACGAACTCTCTCAGACACTTGGGGAAGCCTTGCTTAAACCCACTAGTATATATGTGAAGCCAATCCTTTCCCTCCTTGCGTCGCCTGTGACTGTAAAGGGCCTTTGCCATAT
>CAZMMB010000017.1:3685-6936 GCA_964567325.1 uncultured Oscillospiraceae bacterium | reverse complement strand
AAGCGCAGACGGAAGCCTGCACTACAACGCCACTTCGGCAAAAATTGACCTGAAGGCATTAAATGTGCCACCCATTTTCAACTTACTTGAAAGGGAAGGCCAAATTCCTCCTAGGGAAATGTTCAATGTCTTTAACATGGGAACGGGAATGTGCGCAATAGTGAAGGAGGAGGATTGCGATAAAAGCCTGGATATCTTAAATAGGACCTTAAAAGAAGGCAAAGCCCAGGTAATTGGCCAAGTTGTTCACGGGGAAAATGAGGTGATCCTTTGCTGAATATAGCTGTCCTGATTTCAGGAGGTGGAAGCAACCTTCAATCCTTAATAGATGCACAAAAATCGGGCAAATTAAAATCCGGAACTATCAAGCTGGTAATTTCAGACCGGCCCGGTGCCTATGGTTTGGTTCGGGCCAGGGAAAACGGCATTAAGGCCATAAGCCTAGACAAAAAAGACTATCAAAGGGCCAAGATGTTTGATAAAGCCATTCTGAATTTGTTGAAAAAAAACGAAATCCATCTCTTAGTATTGGGGGGCTACCTATCAATTTTGGGGGAGGATTTAATTAAAGAATATGAGAATCGCATTATCAATATCCACCCCTCCCTTATCCCCTCCTTCTGTGGCCAAGGTTTTTATGGATTAAAAGTTCACGAGGCCGCATTGGAAAAAGGTGTAAAGGTTACAGGTGCTACCGTTCATTTCGTCAACGAGATAACAGACGGAGGACAGATAATTATGCAAAAACCAGTTGTTGTTAAAGAAGGTGACACTCCAGAAAGCCTCCAAAAGCGAGTAATGGAAGAAGCTGAACAGGCCCTACTACCGGAAGCAGTAGAGCAGGTATGTAAGTCCCTTAAAGAAAGGTGGTTGAGCGATGAAAATTTATGATCTCCATGAGTATTTGAACAATAAGAGTTATCCCGGCCGCGGCATCATAATAGGTATGGACGAGACAAGCCAGTCTGGGGTAATAGCATATTTTATTATGGGCCGGAGCGCAAACAGCCGGAACCGGGTTTTTATTAACGATGGCAATGGGATCAGAACCAAGGCCTTCGATTCATCTAAGGTTACAGACCCCTCACTCATAATATACTCTCCCGTCCGGGTGTTTTCAAAAAGCACAATCGTTAGCAATGGGGACCATACAGATACCATATACGATATGTTAGAGCGGTTCGAATCTGTGAAGCAGGACTACAAAAATACCATACTCACCGATAACCTGGAAAGTACCCTGGCGGGAAGGGCCTTTTGTGAAGCCTTGGCCTCGCGAACTTTCGAACCCGATTCACCTAATTATACCCCTCGAATTTCAGGCCTGTTGCTGGCAGATGGGGATTTTTCATCCTACCGGCTTTCAATCCTTAAATCTGCGGATAAAGGTTCCCATGCCTGCATGCGGTTCTTTTTCACCTACGAAAACAAGTTACCCGGGACGGGACATTTAATACACACCTACCAGGTAAACGAAGACCCCCTCCCTTCCTTTGAAGGGGAACCCCGGCCGGTAACTATACAGGGGAACATAGATACTTTTACCGCCAACTTGTGGAGGAGCCTAAATATGGAAAACCGTGTATCCCTTTTCGTCCGCTTCATAAATTTATCAGATGGTAGCTTTGAAAGCAGAATCATCAACCAAATAGAAAATAGTTAACTAGAAAGGAGTTAAAATGGCACAATTGATCGATTTGAAATACGGCTGCAATCCCGACCAAAAGCCTGCCCGTATTTTTATAGAAAATAGGGATCTCCCTTTAGGGGTGGTTAATGGAAAACCTGGCTACATTAATCTTCTCGATGCTCTCAACGGTTGGCAACTTGTCAGTGAATTGAGTAAATCAACCGGCTTGCCCGCTGCCGCATCTTTTAAACACGTGAGTCCTGCCGGGGTTGGTTTGGGAATACCATTAGATAACACCCTTAGGCAAATGTACTTTGTAGAAGATGACCTAACACCTTTGGCTTCTGCTTATGCCAGAGCCAGGGGTAGCGACCGCATGTCATCCTTTGGTGATTTTATAGCCCTATCGGATACCTGCGATACATCTACTGCCAGCTTGATTTCAAAGGAGGTTTCCGATGGAATCATAGCACCCGCTTATGAATCCGATGCATTGGAAATACTAAAGAAGAAAAGAAAAGGCAATTATACAATATTAAAAATAGACAAATCCTACATACCCCACCATATTGAAACGAAGCAAATCTTCGGCATAAGCTTCCAGCAGGGACGGAGCAACTACCCTATCGACAGGCTACTTCTTACCAATATTGTAACGGACCTGAAGGAAGTGCCTGAAAGTGCAAAGCTGGACCTTTTACTATCATTAATTACCCTGAAATATACCCAGTCCAATTCAGTTTGCTATGCCTTTGAAGGCCAAACAATCGGGATTGGAGCAGGTCAGCAGTCTAGGATCCACTGTACCAGACTTGCTGGAAATAAAGCTGATCTTTGGCAGCTTAGGCACCATCCCAAGGTCCTGGGTTTGGAATTTGTAGAAGGCCTGGGAAGACCTGATAGGGACAATGCTATCGACACATATCTAGGGGAGGAATGGGAGGATGTAGCAGGAGATAGTGTCTGGCAAAATACCTTTGCAAAAAAGCCGGACATCCTAAGCCCTGATGAAAAACTTTCCTGGCTTGAAAAGGTCGATGGTGTTTCCCTAGCTAGCGACGGTTTCTTTCCCTTCGATGATAATATAAGGAGGGCGAGAAGGAGCGGTGTAGCTTACATTGCACAACCGGGTGGTTCCATAAGGGACCAATTAGTTATAAACACATGCAATGCCTTGAAAATCACCATGATGTTCACAGGTTTGCGGTTATTTCATCACTAGGAGGTGTCAGATGAAAGTATTGGTAGTTGGTGGTGGCGGCAGGGAGCACGCAATCATTAAAAAGCTTTCGGAAAGCCCCTTGGTAGGCTCAATTTTAGCAGTGCCTGGAAACGGTGGCATATCCTTCCATGCCCACTGCGAGAATATAAAAGCCCTAGACCTGGACAAAATCGTAGATTATGCCCTGGCTAATAAGGTGGACTTTGCCCTAGTAGGTCCCGATGACCCTTTAGCCCAAGGGGCTGTGGATAAATTAGAGGCTGCTGGGATTCCTTCCTTCGGCCCTACAGCCAAGGCTGCAACTATTGAAAGCAGTAAGGTGTTTTCTAAAGATCTTATGATGAAGTATGGTATCCCTACCGCTTCATACCAAATATTTAACTCTGCCGATAGGGCAGT
>CAZMMB010000017.1:0-3675 GCA_964567325.1 uncultured Oscillospiraceae bacterium | reverse complement strand
GGTGTAATCATAGCCACCTGTTTGGAAGAGGCCATTCAGGCAGTCAAGGACATTATGACGGAAAGAATTTTTGGTGATAGTGGAAACAGAATTATAATAGAGGAATATTTAACCGGGCCTGAGGTATCGGTCCTTGCCTTCACCGATTCCATCTCCTTAGTCCCTATGGTTTCCTCCATGGACCACAAGAGGGCCCTGGATGGGAATTTGGGACCTAACACAGGTGGAATGGGAGCCCTGGCACCCAATCCTTTCTATACCGACCAAATCGCCCAGGACTGTATGGAGAAAATCTTCCTCCCCACCATGCAAGCAATGAACAAGGAGGGGCGCCCTTTTAAAGGCTGTCTTTACTTCGGTTTAATGCTTACTGAAAAAGGCCCCAAGGTCATCGAGTATAACTGTCGATTTGGAGACCCTGAAGCCCAGGTAGTCCTTCCCCTTTTGAAAAGCGATCTATTCACTATAATGAAGGCTGTAAGAGATGAAAGATTGTCTGAGCTTTCAGTAGAATTTGAGGATGCTTCTGCCATCTGCCTTATTGCCGCCTCGGGAGGGTATCCGGGCAAGTACGATACAGGTCTTCCAATATCTGGCCTCATACAAGGTCAACTGGCGGATGTATCAGTATTTCATGCCGGGACAAAATGTAAAGACGGAAAACTCCTAACTTCAGGAGGTAGGGTTCTAGGCCTTACGGCGACCGACAAAGATTTAAAAAAGGCTGCATCTAAAGCTTATTCAGCCATGAAATCCATCCATTTTAAAGGGATGCATTATCGCAAGGATATCGGCCTAGAGGCCTTAAACTATATGATGTCTAAAGAAAAGGAGTAATTATAAATGTCTGTTTATCGTATCTTCGTTGAAAAAAACCATGAATTCGCCATGGATGCAAGAATATTAGCTGATGAGATTCGGGATTTTTTAAAAATACCCGCCCTTGACAATCTTCGAATCATTAATCGTTACGATGTGGAAGGCATTGACGAAACCGCCTTTAGCCAATGCATAGACACTGTCTTTACAGATCCAAAAACAGACTCCTATTATTTCCAGCTCAGGGTCAAGCCCAAGGATTATATCATAGGGACAGAGTATCTGCCCGGTCAGTTTGATCAGAGGGCGGATTCCTGTGGCCAATGCATCCAAGTGCTTACAAGTGGAGACCTTCCCAGGGTGCGGACTGCAACAATATATATATTATCAGGAAATATAACAAAAGAAGAATTCTCATCTATTGAAAACTATCTGATAAACCCTATTGAAAAACGGAAGGCTAGGTTGGAGGCCTACGATAGCCTGGCTTATAGCACCGCCCCTGCTAATAAGGTAGCTATTCTTGAGGGGTTTAGGAATATGGAAGACAAAGAAATAGATGAATTCCTTTCCAGTCAAAGCCTGGCCATGGATAGGGAAGATTTGGATTTTTGCAAAAGATATTTTCAGGGGGAAGGCCGGGACCCTAGTCTGACGGAAATAAAGATGATTGATACTTACTGGTCAGACCACTGTAGGCATACGACTTTTCTGACCGAATTGGAGTCCATCGAAATCGAAGATCCCCTAATCAAAGATGCTTACAATTCCTATCTGGAAATGCGGCATGAACTCAAACGCGGCAACAAGCCCATCACACTTATGGATATGGCTACCATTGGAGCCAGCTACCTTAAACATATTGGGACCTTGACAAGTCTAGATGAGTCTGAGGAAATAAATGCCTGTTCGGTAAAAATCAATGTGGATATAGATGGTAAAACCCATCCCTGGTTGCTCATGTTTAAAAATGAAACCCACAACCACCCTACGGAAATTGAACCCTTTGGTGGCGCTGCAACCTGCTTAGGAGGCGCTATCAGGGACCCTTTATCTGGCCGATCCTACGTATATCAGGCGATGCGCATAAGCGGTGCATCCAATCCACTAACTAGTGCCGACCAGACCCTCCCCGGGAAACTCCCCCAAAGGAAAATTGTAACTGGTGCCGCTGCGGGATACAGCTCTTATGGCAATCAAATAGGGGTGCCTGCCGGCATAGTCAAAGAAATCTACCATCCCGGCTATGAGGCAAAAAGGATGGAAATGGGGGCTGTGGTTGCGGCAGCACCTGCCAGCCATGTAGTAAGAGAGGCCCCTACACCCGGTGATATAGTCATTCTCCTGGGCGGTAAAACAGGCAGGGATGGTTGCGGCGGTGCTACAGGTTCTTCCAAGTCTCACGACAGTTCTTCCCTGGAAAAGGGTGGTGCCGAAGTGCAAAAAGGAAATGCACCTGAAGAAAGAAAAATCCAGCGTCTATTTAGAAAAAAAGCAGTCACCCGCCTCATTAAGCGGTGTAACGATTTCGGGGCAGGTGGAGTTTCTGTAGCTGTTGGTGAGTTAGCCGATAGCATAGAAATCAATTTGGATGCTGTACCTGTTAAATACCCCGGTTTAGACGGGACTGAATTGGCTATAAGTGAATCCCAAGAAAGAATGGCCGTGGTAGTATCTGCAAATGATGCACCTAACTTTATCAAATATGCAGAGGAGGAAAATCTCCAGGCTACACCTATTGCCAAGGTTACCGACACAGGAAGGCTCATAATGACTTGGCGGGGGGAAAAAATTGTTGATCTTTCGCGCGATTTCTTGAACTCTAATGGGGCTCCTAAATACGCTAAAGTAAAGGTAGCCCCGTCGATTGACAGTAACCATCCCCATGCCATCAATCTATCCGGCCAATCCATCACCACATTGAAAGATGTAAGTGATAGGCTTGATAAACTTCTTGGCCAGCTCAATTACTGTTCCCAAAAGGGCCTGGTGGACCTGTTCGATTCTACAGTTGGAGGCGGAACGGTTCTAATGCCTTATGGGGGTAAATACAAGGAAACACCCAGCCAGGCTATGGTAGCAAAAATACCCCTCGAAAAGAATCACACCAACACCTGTTCAGCCTTAAGTTGGGCCTATAACCCCTACCTTACAGAAGCCAATCCATTCAAGGGTTCATACTTTGCCGTGATAGAGTCCATTGCAAGATTGGTCGCATGCGGTGGGGACCTTAACCACTCCTGGCTTTCATTTCAAGAGTACTTTGAGAAATTAGGGGACAATCCAGAGAAATGGGCTAAGCCTTTTTCCGCCCTTTTAGGGGCTCTGAAGGCACAAAAAGACCTGGGCATTGCAGCCATCGGAGGAAAGGATTCTATGTCCGGCAGCTTCGAAGATTTGAAGGTGCCCCCAACCCTGCTTTCCGTGTCAGTATCTTTATGCAAGGCAAGCGAAGTGATTTCACCAGAGTTTAAAAATGCAGGAAATTCTGTCTACCTTATAAGACCTAAATACGATGAAAATGGACTCATAGAGAAGGAAGATTTGTTAGATTGTTTTAATACAGTAAGACAATTGATCAAGGATAAAAAAGCTATTAGCGCTTATGCCATTTCCTCCGCCGGTGTGGCTGAGGGGATTTTTCAGATGTCCATAGGTAATAGGATTGGAATAAGGCTTGACGAGACCTTTGACCTGTCAGACCTCTTCAAGGCATACTACGGTGGTTTTATAGTAGAATGTGAAAAGCATCTTAGAGGCCTGGATGGCCGGGCCCAGGCCACTTTAATAGGCACGACTACAAAAGACTTTGTGATTTCACACAAGGGATCGTGCATTGACTTAGCACGCCTAAGA
>CAZMMB010000016.1:9370-13077 GCA_964567325.1 uncultured Oscillospiraceae bacterium | reverse complement strand
AATGATTACTTGCCACTGACGAAAAATGGGTCCAGATTGACATCGGCCTAGAAAAGGGATAGTATATTTACAGAAATTATGCAATTTCCGTGCTAAATGAATCTCTTTATTTCTAGCGGAAAGGGCTTTACTTAAATGTGAAAAGGGAGGATAGAAATGAGAAAAAAACTGTTCACATCTGAATCAGTAACTGAGGGTCATCCGGATAAATTATGTGATCAGATATCTGATGCGATTTTGGATGCAGTAATAGAAAAAGATCCCTATGCACGTGTAGCGGTTGAGACTACTGCCACCACGGGAATGGCTATGGTAATGGGGGAAATGACGACAGATTGTTATGTTGATATACCTCGCTTAATTCGTAGCGTTATCACGGATATAGGCTATGATAAAGGGGAATATGGTTTTGATGGCAACACCTGTGCTGTGCTAACAGTAATTGATGAACAGTCCTCCGACATAGCCCTTGGTGTAGATAAGGCTTTAGAATATAAAAATGGAACAATTAATGATGAACTAGATACCATAGGAGCAGGGGACCAGGGTATAATGTTTGGATATGCAGCTAATGAAACACCCGAGCTTATGCCTATGGCTATTTCATATGCCCATAGACTGGCGGAGAAGCTGACAGCAGTGCGTAAATCTGGGGAACTAACCTATTTGAGGCCTGATGGAAAAACACAGGTTACCGTGGAATACGAAAATGACAAACCATTACGAATTGATACGGTTTTAGTATCTAGTCAGCATGATCCTGATGTTACACATGAACAGATACGCAAGGACATAATAGAAAAGGTAATCAAGCCAATTATACCTAGTCAACTGCTAGATAAGGACACGAAATATTATGTTAACCCCACGGGAAGATTTGTTATTGGCGGACCTCACGGTGACTCAGGATTAACTGGGAGGAAAATAATAGTTGACACCTATGGGGGTTATGGAAACCATGGTGGGGGCTGTTTCTCCGGAAAAGATCCTACAAAAGTCGATAGGTCAGCAGCATACATGGCCCGGTATATTGCCAAAAACATTGTTGCAGCAGGTCTTGCAGAAAAATGCGAAATCCAATTTGCCTATGCTATAGGGGTTGCAAAACCAGTCTCAGTTTCAGTAGATAGTTCTGGTACAGGAAAGGTATCAGATGAAAAATTGGCACAATTAGTGGAAAACAATTTTGACCTTCGACCTGCAGCTATAATAAGGGATTTGGACTTGCGCAGGCCTATATACAGGCAGCTGTCGGCCTATGGCCACTTCGGTAGGCCAGAATTAGACCTGCCCTGGGAAAGGGTTGATAAGGTTGAGGAATTAAGGAAAGCTATAGAGGAAGATTAAATGGGTGTAATAGTATCTAAATTTGGCGGAAGTTCCGTAGCTGACGGAATTCAGCTATCCAAGCTAAAAAACATCGTTGACCATAAGGAAGACAGGAAATACATAATTGTCTCCGCACCGGGGAAGCGCTTTGAACAGGATAATAAGGTTACGGATTTATTGTATCTATGTAAGGCCCACATTGATCATAACATAGATTATCGCCAAATCTTTCAGGTTGTAAGTGATAGATTTGCGGCTTTGAAAATGAATTTAGGAATTAATATAAACCTGGAAGAAGAATTCAGTAAAATTGATAAGAATCTTCAAAACGATGCTGGCGAGGACTATATTGCAAGCCGGGGTGAGTACCTTACGGCCTTAATTGTAGCGGCATATTTAGGCTATGATTTTGTTGATACGGCGAATTTAATCTGTTTTGATGAGCGGGGGAAAATAATGGATGAGGAGACTGACAGAAAGCTGGCTGATGAATTAAAAAAGCATGAACGGGCAGTAATTCCCGGCTTTTATGGAAGCAAGCCAGATGGGAGTATCCATACATTTTCTAGGGGAGGATCTGATATTACAGGGGCCCTTGTAGCTAGGGCTGTAAAAGCCGATGTTTATGAAAATTGGACAGATGTTTCTGGATTCCTAGTAGCCGATCCAAGAATTGTAAGAAATCCTGAACAGATAGATATGATTTCCTATAAAGAACTGCGGGAACTTTCCTATATGGGGGCATCGGTCTTACACGAGGATGCTATTTATCCTGTTAGGTCGGAAAACATTCCAATTAACATACGGAACACCAATGATCCAACCCATTCGGGCACCTTAATAGTTTCAGACACCAGCAGGAAGGCCAAAGACAAGATAATAACTGGTATTGCAGGTAGTAAAGACTTTATCGTCATTGCAATTTATAAAAATATGATGAGCGCAGAGTCGGGGTTTCTAAGGCGCTGCCTCAGTATTCTAGAGGATTATGCAACCCCTGTGGAACATATGCCTAGCGGTATAGATACAGTATCCATAGTGCTTTCTAAAAAGAAGATAAATGGTAAGCTAGAGGATATTTTAGAAGAGATGAAGAGGAGATTGGCCCCGGACAGCATGGATGTCTATGAGGACATGGCGCTGATCGCTACAGTTGGCAGGGGCATGAGCCGGCGGCTGGGGGTTTCGGCCAGGTTGTTTGGCGCCCTCTATAAAGCCGGGGTTAATATCAGGATGATAGATCAAGGATCCAGTGAAATGAATATCATTATTGGTGTTGAAAATGTCGATTTTGAAAGGAGCATTGTGGCAATATATGATGCCTTTGTCAGAGATGTAGAAAAAGGTGAATAAGGCGGTAAGCAGAAATAAGAATAATTGGTGTAGGGTAATTATAAAAAGTCATTGAATGGTCAGATATAATAATTCAATGACTTATTTTTGAGCTGAATGGCAAAAACTATTAAAGGCTTTAAAATTATGATAATATTAGGGATGGTCATTTAATCAAAAGGTGTGAAGCGAAAGAGGGTAGTGATTATGAGCTTTTTAGAAAGAATCTTTGGCGATATAAATGCAAAAGAACTTAAAAAAATAGACAAAATTGTTGACGAGATAGAAAAACTGGATAAGCTTATGGAGGCTAAGACTGACGAAGAACTTCAAGAGATGACAGGGCTTTTTAAGGAAAGACTAGCGGAAGGTGAAACATTAGACGACTTGTTGCCTGAGGCCTTTGCCCTGGTTAGGGAAGCAGCTTGGAGAACTTTAAAAATGAAACATTTTAGGGTCCAGCTAGTGGGTGGAGTGGTTTTGCACCAAGGGCGAATATCAGAGATGAAGACGGGGGAAGGAAAAACGCTGGTTGCAACCCTGCCAGCCTATCTTAATGCGCTTGAGGGAAAGGGCGTTCATATAGTGACTGTCAACGACTACCTGGCCAATAGGGACATGGAATGGATGGGGCAAATATATACGTTTTTGGGTTTGACGGTAGGGTGTGTAATACATGCTGTTACCGGTGCCGAAAGGAAAGCTGCTTATGAGGCAGATATCATTTACGGAACAAACAATGAATTTGGTTTTGACTATCTTCGAGATAATATGGTTATTTATAAGGAAGATATGATGCAAAGGGACCTTAATTTTGCCATTGTTGACGAAGTGGACAGTATATTGGTAGACGAAGCAAGAACACCTCTGATTATTTCTGGCCAAGGGGAGAAATCCACTGACCTGTATAGGATAGCAGATAAGTTTGTATCCAAATTTCATGAGGGCTTTGAGTTTACGATGGACGAAAAGGATAGAACAGTGGCTCTGACTGAGGAGGGGGTTACTAAATGTGAGAAGTTCTTCAAGGTGGAGAACTTTTCGGA
>CAZMMB010000016.1:0-9360 GCA_964567325.1 uncultured Oscillospiraceae bacterium | reverse complement strand
CGGAAAATATGGAGATTAACCACCATATAATCCAGGCCTTAAAGGCGCACAACCTGATGATGCGGGATGTGGACTACATTTTGAAAGATGGGGAAATTGTAATTGTGGATGAGTTCACAGGAAGGCTCATGTTTGGTAGAAGGTACAGTGAAGGCCTACACCAGGCTATAGAAGCAAAAGAAGGGCTTTTCGTCAGGCAGGAATCCAAAACCCTTGCTACCATCACCCTACAAAACTATTTTAGAATGTATAATAAATTGGCGGGCATGACGGGGACAGCCAAGACGGAAGAGGAAGAGTTTAGGGAGATATATAACATGGATGTTGTTGAAATCCCTACCAACAAACCCATTATCAGGGCGGACATGGAAGACTCTATCTATAGCACGGAGCGAGGGAAATATACTGCTATAGCAAATAAAATTGCTGAGTGTAATGAAAAAGGTCAACCAGTTTTGGTAGGTACGATTTCCATTGAGAGGTCAGAAATAATCAGTGCCCTCCTTAAACGCCGTGGTATTAAACACAATGTCCTAAATGCTAAGCAACATGAAAGGGAAGCAGAAATAGTTGCTGATGCAGGTAAATTTGGGGCTGTAACCATAGCTACCAATATGGCCGGTCGTGGAACGGACATTATCTTAGGAGGTAGCGGCTGCACAGCAGAAGAAAGGGAAAGGGTTGTTCAATTAGGCGGTCTAAGCATCCTCGGTACCGAGCGCCATGAATCCCGGCGGATTGATAACCAGCTAAGAGGCCGATCTGGGAGGCAAGGAGACCCGGGAAGGACCCAGTTTTTCATATCCCTTGAGGATGACCTTATGAGACGGTTTGGTGGGGACAGGATCCAAAGTTTGGTAGGGAAGTTGGGTATGGGGGAAGATGTTCCCTTAGAAGCAGGTATGCTTACAAAGTCTATTGAGAATGCTCAAAAAAGAGTTGAGGGTAGGAACTTTGCCATTCGTAAATATGTTCTCCAATACGATGATGTGATGAATAAGCAACGTGAAATCATTTACGGGGAGCGTCGCAGGGTATTGTTCGGTGAAAACCTGAAGGACCACATCCTTTCTATGGCCGAAGAAATTGTGAAAGAACATGTGGACTTTTGCACTTCTGCTTCTAAGTTTGCAGAGGAATGGAATTTAGATGGCTTGTCCAAAACATTATCTAAAACTTTTGCTTCTTTCGTGGGGTTTAAATATTCAGAGGCAGATCTGGAGGACTTAGACAGCGATAAATTATATGAGGATACCATGGATATTATCCGTAAAATCTATGATGCCAAGGAAGCTGAAATAGAGGAGGAAAGGATGCGTGACCTTGAGAGGATGATTTTGCTCAGGGTGGTGGATAATAAATGGATGGATCATATAGATGCTATGGATCAGTTGCGCCATGGAATTGGATTGAGGGCCTTAGGTCAGCAGGATCCAGCAAGCGCCTATGCTAACGAAGGCTTTGAAATGTTTGAATTGATGATAAAATCTATCAAGGACGATACTGTTAAATTCTGTTTCAATGTTACAATACAGACCCAAACCGAAAGGAAACAGGTGATAGATTTGGGCGTGGCTGTAAAGAATGAATTTGAAGATAATGCTAAAGCCAGCAACAATGTGAGCGATTATCAACAAGGAATTCCCGATGCGGTTAAGGTACCTGACCGGTCAGGGAAACAAGAAACAGTCAGAAAACAAGCCCAGGTAGGCAGAAATGACCCTTGTCCTTGTGGCAGTGGGAAGAAGTATAAGAAATGCTGTGGAGCAAATTAAATTGAAGGAAGTGATTAAATGGTTGAGCTGGAAGAAATAAAATATGAAATAACAGAGGAAGCGGAAAATTTAAAAGAATTGGGTGATTCCCTTTGACCTGACCGGTTTAAGGAAAAGGTTAGAAGAAATTGATAAAAAAATGGAGGAAGAAGGGTTTTGGGACAATCATGAAAAAGCCCAAAAGCTATTAAAAGAAAAAAAACAACTTGAAACAAAGATAAATGAATATGATGGTTTAGCCTCAGAA
This sequence comes from uncultured Oscillospiraceae bacterium, assembly GCA_964567325.1. Lineage (GTDB taxonomy): Bacteria > Bacillota > Clostridia > Peptostreptococcales > Anaerovoracaceae > UBA1426. The sequence continues at coordinate 7,338 of CAZMMB010000016.1, read as the reverse complement.
TTCGAGGATGTTCAGGTCCTGATTACTTTAGCGGAAGAGGAGAATGACAGGAGCCTGGTAGAAGAAATATGGGATGCTTATAGACGCTACAAAAAGCAGGCTGAAAAATTAAGAATCAAGACATTGCTCAAGGGTGAATATGATCGCAATAATGCAATCTTGTCCATTCATGCAGGAAGTGGGGGGCTAGATGCCCAAGACTGGGCGGAAATGCTCTTGAGAATGTATACTCGATGGGCAGACGATAAGGGATATAAAGTAAATATATGGGATATGCAAGATGATACAGAGGGGGGCATTAGAAATGCGACTGTTCAAGTCCAGGGGGAAAACGCCTATGGATATCTTAAGAATGAAAAAGGAGTGCATAGGATAGTCCGAATATCTCCTTTTGATTCATCTGGGCGAAGACATACATCCTTTGCATCTGTTGACCTTGTTCCCGAGCTTGATGATGATATTGAAGTTGAGATTAACCCGGACGATTTAAGGATTGACACCTACAGGTCTAGTGGGGCTGGGGGGCAACATGTCAATAAAACCGATTCAGCAATAAGAATTACCCACATTCCTACCAACATTGTTGTTGCTTGCCAAAATGAAAGATCCCAGCATCAAAATAAGGAAGTAGCAATGAAGGTATTGAAGGCTAGACTTTTGGAACTGGCAGAACAGGAGCATAAGGAGAAAATCGATGAGCTTAAAGGCGACTATAGCCAGATTAGCTGGGGAAGCCAGATACGTTCATATGTATTTCACCCATATTCCATGGTCAAGGACCATAGGACAAATGCAGAAGTAGGCAATGTTCATTCTGTAATGGATGGGGATTTGGATTATTTAATAAATGAAAAACTTAAGCAGAGATAGATTTAACTATGAACTAGGTTGATGACGAAGAGGAAAGAGATGATAATAGAAAAAATTGCAAAGGAACTAGGCCTTGGGCGGTCCCATGTAGAGGCTACCGTAGACCTGATTGATCAAGGTAACACCATACCTTTCATAGCTCGTTATCGAAAGGAAATGACTGGTGGAATGACGGATGTAACCCTTAGAGACTTGGAGGAACGACTGGTATATCTGAGAAATTTAGAAGAAAGAAAAGAGGAAGTCATTCGTCTAATAGAGGAACAGGGCAAGTTAACAGATGATCTTAAAAAAGAAATCCTGGAGGCGAAGGTCCTACAGAGGGTAGAGGACCTTTACAAACCCTATAAGCAAAAGCGGGCCACAAGGGCTTCAAAGGCAAGGGAAAAGGGACTGGATCCTTTGGCCGTAATAATAAGGGCAATGGAATTGACAGAGGGTAGGCCGGAGGAAATCGCTGCGGACTTTATAAGCAATGACGCAGAACTAATTGATGCGGGAAAAGCTGCCGCAACAGTTGAGGAAGCCTTGGCCGGGGCCTGCGATATAATTGCAGAGATTATAGCCGATGATGCCAATTACAATCAGGAGATTAGGAATAAAACCTTTGAGCTAGGGCAAGTGGTTTCACAGGCTGTAGATTCTGAAGAGGCAACAGTTTACAAGATGTACTATGATTATGGTGAAGGGCTTTCAAAAATTCCTAACCACCGTGTACTTGCAATTAACAGGGGGGAGAAGGAGAAAAAACTTAAGGTAAAGCTATCAGCCCCAGTGGATGATATATTCAAAATGCTCAAGGATGATATCATAACAAATGATAAAAGTATTTTCTTGGACCTCATGGAAGACACTATTGAGGATGCCTATAAGCGCTTAATGGCACCTTCCATCGAAAGGGAACTCCGCAACCTTCTAACAGAGAGAGCTGAAAAGGATGCTGTTAAGGTTTTCGCCAAAAATACAGAAAAATTGCTTATGGTGCCTCCCATAAAAGATGCTAGGGTAATATCCATTGATCCGGGTTTTCGAACAGGCTGTAAGGTAACTATGTTAGATGAAACTGGTAAGCTCATGGCCTATGCAACAATTTATCCTACGGAGCCAAGAAAAGATATCCAGGGGGCTCGAAAGATAATTTTGGCCCTTATAGAAAAATACAAGGCAAATTTAATCGCTATTGGGAATGGGACTGCATCTAGGGAGACAGAGACATTCATTTCAGATTTAATTAAGGATGAGGGCATAGACAACCTGCAATATACCATTGTGAATGAAGCCGGCGCTTCCATATATTCCGCATCAAAACTTGCTACGGAAGAATATCCTGATTTGGACGTTACAACGAGGGGGGCTATGTCCATAGGCAGGAGGCTTCAGGATCCTCTAGCAGAACTGGTCAAAATTTCCCCCAAACATATAGGGGTAGGTCAGTACCAACACGATATAAATCAAGGGCTCTTGGATGGGGCTTTGACAAATGTTGTCGAGGATTGCGTCAACAGGGTGGGGGTCGATTTGAACACAGCCTCATCGTCACTCCTATCATACATTGCCGGTGTAAACTCAGCTATTGCAAAGAATATAGTTGCTTACAGGGAAGAAAAAGGACGCTTTAAAAATCGCAAGGAGCTTTTGAAGGTCGCCAGGTTAGGAGACAAGACCTTTAAACAATGTGCCGGATTTATGAGGATAGGGGGAGGGGAAAATCCCTTGGATGGAACAGGGGTTCATCCTGAATCATATTCTGTAGCGGAACTCATGTTGAAAAAGCTTGGAATTGGGAAAGATGAAATTGCTAGAGGTGGCGCCAGGCAGATTGATCAAAAAATCTCACAGGTCTATGGGGACCTAAAAACAATGGCTGAGGCTTTAGACATTGGGACCATGACCCTTAACGATATTGTCAACGAAATCAAGAAACCTGCCAGGGACCCCAGGGAAGGGATGCCGCAAGTAGTTTTTCGCAGCGATGTGCTTTCGATAGAGGATCTGCGGCCTGACATGGACCTAACAGGCACTGTGCGCAATGTAGTAGATTTTGGCGCCTTTGTTGACATTGGAATAAAAAATGATGGCTTGGTACACATTTCACAGCTTAGCAATAAATTTGTTAAGAATCCTATGGACGTGGTAAGCGTTGGAGATACAGTTAAAGTGAGGGTTTTGTCGGTGGACATTGAAAGACAGAAGGTGTCCTTGACGATGAAAATATAGAAAGATCTAATAATGAAAAATAAAATTGATACAAATAGAATTACAACGGTCCTTTACGATTATGATGGGACAATTATGAATACAAATGAAGTGGTTATTAAGTCTTGGCAACATACATATCGGACAATAAAAGGGGAAGAATTAGCCCCTGAGATAATTGTAAAGACCTTCGGAGAACCACTTTATATAACCATGGAAAGGTATTTTCCACATATTCCTGCAGAATCAGGGATAGAAATCTATAGAAGTTATTTGCGGCAACACTATTCCGATATGATAAAACCTTTCCCTGGCATGGTGAATTTAGTAAAGGATGTAAAAAAGTTGGGGTATAAAACAGGCCTAGTAACATCCAGGGTGAAAGACACCACTATTTCTGGACTAGCTCAGTTTGGCCTCTTAGCCCATATGGATTGTATTGTAACATGTGAAGATACGGATAAACATAAACCAGATCCTGAACCAATAAATATAGCCCTCAAGAAGTTATCCTCAAAGGCAGATGAGACTTTAATGTTGGGCGACACAATGTTTGATATCCTCTGTGCTAAAAATGCGGGCGTTAAATCTGTCTTAGTTGGCTGGCAGATGGCACTCGATGAAAAAGATTTAAATGGACCCAACCAGCCGGATATACTGATAGAGCGACCGGAGGATTTTCTTAGATTATTGAGCAAATAAAAAAGTTGTATATGTCATATTTAGAATTTGGTGATAATTGATGTTACGAATATACTACGGCAGAGAAAATATCGATAAAGAAAGGGCCATGTTTGACAAGATCGGGCAGACCATGGATAAACTAGGTAAGGACAAATGCCCTTCTCAGATTATGCTGATAGTCCCCGACCAATACACCTTGCAGATGGAACGAAACGCCATCTCCTATCTTAAAGTCCAAGGATTAATGGACCTGGAGGTCCTGTCCTTTTCCAGGCTAGCCGGTAGGGTTTTGCAGGAAACAGGTGGTAGCAAGCGGGTCCCTATCGACAAATATGGCCGCCATATGCTTCTAACTAAAATAATGAAAGATGAAGAGGACAAGCTTTTTGCTTTTAAGGGTATGAGCAGGTCACATAGCTTTATTAGTTTGGCCAATAATTTAATATCTGAAATGAAACAATACAATAGTTGTCCGGAAGAAATAAGGACTGCTTGTGAGCAAATGGAAGAGGACAGCCTCCTTAAGCGGAAGCTAAGTGATATAGCCATAATATTTGAAAAATATGAAGAAAGCATCAGGGGAAAATACGTTGACACGGAAGACCACCTTCAATTCTTTATCTCTAAAATAAACAAATCCATGATGGTGAAGAGGTCCGAGTTTTGGATATCTGGATTTGACTCCTTCACTCCTAAGGCCATAGAAATAATTAAAGAACTAACATTTAATAGCTTTGGAGTAAATATGGTGATGACGTCGGATAAGAGGTCGGAGGATAAGAGTTTATTTCAGTTAACCCAAACCATGATGAACAGGTTTGAAGATACCCTTGGCTATGAAATGGTGGAAAGAATCCATTTAAGTAAACCTTATTCATATTGCCAACCTCCTGTCAAGCACCTTGAAGAAAATATCTTTGCCTATCCATATAAAGAATATGGGGACGGAGGTGGTGAAGCAGGCAGCCAGGGATTCCACCTGGTAAGGGCGGCTAACTTCTATAACGAGGTGGAAACTGCAGCCAAGTTTATAATTGACCTAGTCCAGGAAAAGGGCCTAAGATATAGAGATTTTCTTGTAATATGCAACGATATGGTGGAAAGGGCTGCAATAATAAAGAGGGTGTTCGACGAGTATGGGATAAGTCATTTTATTGACCGCAAGCACCATGGCCTTCATAATCCAGCTATTGTTTTTATCAGAAGTTTATTGGATTTGATTCAGTCAGACAAGGCCTATGAAGATGTGTTCAGCTTGCTAAAGACTGGCTTATGTCCAATAAGCCTTGGAGATGTCGAGGACTTAGAAAACTATGCCTTGCGCTACAGGATTAAGGGAAAGGGATGGGAAAAGGACTTTATCTATGGTGGAAGCGAATATAGTGAAGATGAATTTGAAAAACTGAACTATAGCCGCCAAGCCTTGTGGGAATTCATCAGGGTTTATGAGGAAAAAAACCTATCTGCTACAAGTGTTAGGGAGAGGACAGAGGTCCTCGCTTGGTTTTTAAATGAAGAGGTAAACCTGGAGGAGCGGATAGAAGAACTATGTCTTGAACTTGAAGAGGCATCTGAATTTGAAGCAGCCTTGGAGATGCAGCAAATATTGGAGAGCATAGGGGGTCTTTTTGACCAGCTCACTGAGTTGATTGGTGATGAGCAGGTAAGCCACGAAGATTATTCAGAGATCTTAAAGTCAGGGTTTGAATCGATAGAATTGGGCCTTATACCTACTACCATAGATCAGGTCCTGGTGGGAACAATGCAAAGAACTAGGGTGGGTAGGGTTAAAGCCCTGATTGTTTTGGCTGCTAATGATGGAATACTCCCAGCGAATGAAGATGCTGAAAGCCTTTTAAGTAAAGATGAAAAGGTTTTTTTACAAGAAAAGGAAATAGTAATTTGCAAGGATGATAATTACAAAAGCATGGAGGAAAGATTAGCAATATATAAACAGCTATCTAAAGCGGAAGAATATCTTTGGATTGGATATTCTGCTGCCGATATGGAGGGCAAAGAAACAAGACCCTCTATAATATTCGACAAGATTACAAAGATATTTCCACAAATAGAAGTTGAAAAGGACATACGTAATAAAGAGGACCCTATGGCCCTTCTGGGAGGGCCGGAAAGTAGCTTGAAACATCTTGCAGAGGCAATGAGAAAAGCCTATAACGGCGAAGAAGCCTTAAGCCCCTTTTGGAAGGCAACCTATAATTGGTATAGAGAAAGGAAGCATCAGGGACTGGCATTAATAAAAGAAGGCTTAAATTTTACTAATCGCATGGAAAATTTAGAAAGGCTCTTAGTATCCCGGTTGTTGGGGAGACAGGAAGGCGGGACTTTGAGAATCAGCCCATCAAGGCTTGAGAGGTTCTCCCGCTGCCCTTTCGCCCATTTTGTAAATTACGGCTTAAGGCCTGAGGAGAAAAGAGTCTTTGAGGTTTCCAATCGGGAAGTAGGAGATGTCTACCATCAATGCCTAATGAATTTGTCGGAAAGCCTCACTGTTAAGGGTCTGCCTTTGAACCATAAAAACTCACCTTGGATGCAGATAAGTAGGGAAGAATGTGCGGAAAAAGTATCTGCTATTATTTCGCAAATATCCGTAGAATACAAGGAGGGAATGTTAGTTGCTGGTAAGGAGGAAATATATAGGACTGAAAGGATTCAGAAGGTCTGCGAAAGGGCCGCTTGGGCATTGGTTGAACATGTTAGACAGGGTCAGGTAAAGGATATCTATTTTGAACAAGGATTTGGACAAGGGGATAATAAGCTATTTCCGGCGATTGAAATTAATATAGGAGACAAGGAATTTTTAATAGAGGGAAAGATAGATAGGATAGATGTCCTGCCGGAAAATTATGTTAAAATAATAGATTATAAATCTTCTAGAGAAAAATTCAACATGAGGGAGGCTCTTGGTGGCTGGCGATTGCAGTTGATGCTCTATTTGAAAGCAGTAACAGAGGGTATGAAGGCAAATGATATCCAGGCAAAGCCCGCAGGTGTATTCTATTTTGAAATTGCTGATTCAATGGTAAATGCCAGCAACTTTGATAAGGCTGTTTTGCTAGAAAATATCGAAGCGGAGTTGAGAAAACAATTTAAGTTGGATGGGCTGGTAATAGGAGAATCAAGTGTTATAGAAAATATTGCAGGAAATTTTAGTGGATTTTCAGATATTTTGCCTATTAGAAAAAACAAGGATGGCAAAATCAGTGGAACAACAGAAGGTAAACTGCTTACGGAAGATGAATTTGAGGATTTTAGCAACTCTATGGATTCAGTCATCAAAGACCTATGTGCTTCACTAGCTAATGGGGTAATTGATTTAACCCCCAAGAAAAACAGGGACGAAACCGCTTGCAAATACTGTGAATTCAAAAGTATATGCAACTTCGAATTATCCTTTGACGGTTGCTCATATGCTGTGGTAAAATAAGCAGGTAGCAAAAAGGCCATAACTAGGGTCCGCTAAACGGATTATTTTGAAAGCCAGAATCCGTTCAGCCGGCAGATGAAATCTGCCAGCAATCGGCCAAAGGCTGAAGCCCTAGTCCTACTTACAAAGTAAGTAGAGACAGG
>CAZMMB010000015.1:0-13086 GCA_964567325.1 uncultured Oscillospiraceae bacterium | reverse complement strand
CCGGCATCTCCGAACTTGCTGAATGTTTTGATCTTGTCTTCCATTCGCTTTACATCACAGGTAAACATAAACTCACACTCCTTTGCACTTCCAGAAAATCCAATTGTTTTCCGCATACAGCATTTGAATGAACGCCAAGAAAGTTTGGCGCCATATCTTATCCAAAATTATCTTATCACTGTTTCCTAATTAAATCTACCCTTTTGCGAAGATTTTTGAAACCGGTTACATTTTTTATTATTATCCGCCAGTTTGAGCTGCAACTAAGTTCAAACTACTGTATTTTTCCCTCAATTTTGGTTTTTCGATTTTCCCTGTAGGATTTCTTGGAATAGTATCGAAAATTATTTTTCTCGGTCTTTTATAGCGGGGCAAACCCATAGAAAATTCCGCAATCTCCCCTTCTGAACTGCTGTAACCCGACTTCAATTCAATTATTGCAGCAGCTATCTCGCCCAATCTTTTATCCGGAATTCCAATTACGGCCACATCTTTTATGGCATCATAGCCCCTTAGATAATTTTCTATTTGTACAGGGTAAAGGTTTTCTCCGCCGCTGATTATCACGTCTTTTTTACGGTCTACTAAATATACGAATCCATCCTCATCGATTTTAGCCATATCACCTGTATAGAGCCATCCTTTTTTCAATACTTCCTTCGTAGCTTCCGGATTTCTAAAATAGCAGCTCATAACTCCGGGGCCTTTGACAATCAACTCACCCACATCATCTACACCAACCGGTGACCCATTGCCATTAACAACTTTTAATTTCCAACTGTAACCAGCCTTCCCTATCGCCCCTACCTTATGGATATTTTCTATACCTAGGTGGACACAACCCGGCCCAATAGATTCGGATAGGCCATAATTAGTATCATAGTCCTGGTTAGGGAAATATTCTCTCCAACGCCGTATTAGGCTTGGTGGTACAGGCTGTGCTCCTATGTGCATTAGCCTCCATTGTGATAGGGTCTTTGCTTCTATTTTTATCTTGCCTGCCTCGATAGCATCTAAAATATCTTGTGCCCAGGGTACCAGCAGCCAAACTATCGTTATACCTTCATCTGACACAGTTCTAATGATATCTGCAGGATCAATGCTCCTTAGCAATACCGCCTTGCTCCCAGATAACAAGCTGCCAAACCAATGCATCTTCGCTCCAGTATGGTAAAGCGGCGGTATACAAAGGAAATTGTCCGTCCGCTTTTGTTTATGGTGGTCCATTTCCACCCTGCAAGCTGTCATCAGGCTCAGATGTGTATGGAGTATAGCCTTAGGAAAGCCTGTTGTCCCTGACGAAAAGTAGATAGCTGCATCATCCCCCTCCCTGAGGGGAATCCTGGGTCCTACAGATGAACAGCAAGCCGTCAAAGCATAATAGCTTTCCGAAAAAGCAGGTCTCCCTTGACCCACAAACAAGCGCATCTTAATGTTTGGAATTTCATCCTTAATCGTATCAATGCGGTCCGTAAATTCTGGTCCAAATATGAGTACATCACACTGGGCAAGGTCCACGCAATATTTGATTTCCTCGGCCGTATATCGATAATTTAAAGGGACAGCTATAGCCCCCATTTTTAAAATTCCAAAATATATTGGAAGCCATTCCAGGCAGTTCATCAAAAGTATTGCTACCTTTTGTCCCTTTTGCAATCCCCTATCCATTAAAAAATTAGCTAACCTATTAGCCTTGTCGTCAAATTCTCGCCAAGTCATCTCACGCCGATATTTGTTAGCTGGATTTGTTTCCACAAGGTCATAATCCTTCCAACTAACCTTACATTCTTTTATCCCGGGGTTAATCTCGATTAAACTCACTTCGTCCCCATAAAGTGATGCATTTTTTGATAAGACATCAGTAATAACCATTTTCTCCTCCATAAATAAAAATCGCCCTCGAATTCATCATTCAGAGGACGGAATATCCGCGGTACCACCTCAATTTAAAAGCATTTCACAATGCTTTACTCTCTACGAGTGCTATCACACTCCTACACTATAACGGGTGCACCCGGCAAAGCCTACGCAGGTTACCAACCCTTCAGCCCGCAACTCCCGGAATGTATTCGATGCAACTCTCCTTTGCGCCTCTCACCTACCGGCAACTCTCTGAAAATCCTAATCGCATCTACTTGTTTCCAATCCACATCTTTCAACTATTAAATCATACTAAGTCTTAAGTTCCCTGTCAATAGTATTTTTGCCTAAACTTTTCTGATAACAATTAATTAGCTATAATTTTCTTTTATCAAATTCGCCCTTTTCATACTTTTTTTGATATAATTAATGATGACAGTAAATTCAATATAGATTAAGAAAGGCACTAATCAATTATTTACAGAAAATATGTGATACTTACTAAGATAGGGGGAAGACTATGCTACAGGAAAACATTCAATTGCTCAATAGGCTCCCCTTTACCTTCTCCTTCTCCAGTGTTGGCCAAGAGGACTTCCATTATCATAAGGAGATGGAAATGCTCCTGGTCTTAAAGGGTGAAACTAAATGTAAAATACACAATGTCCTCTATAGCCTCTCTGAGGGCGATTTGTTAATAATCGATACCCAGGATATGCATAGAATTTTTGACTCTTCCCCCGATGTGCTCATGTTAGACATGTATATTGATTTACAGTTCTACACCGACCTCTATCCAAATATCGACTATATGATTTTCGCTTGTGAAGATTACAGTAAAACCTCATCCCTTAAATACCACGACCTTCAAAAGAAGGTTTCAGTATTAAAGCACCATATGGCAGAAATTGTACTGGCATATATTAACGATGAGGCTAACACATCTTTACACATGGAATCCATCAATAATCTTATTTTTACCCTGGTCAATCAATTTCAAGGTTTTTTCATAGAGGACTATAAGTTCAAGGCTGATACCGGTAGTCCCAGCGATATTGACCTTAATAGATTATATAAAATTATTAAATACATCTACCTTAACTACAATAAGAAAATCACCTTGGAAGATTTGGCTGATATCGTATATCTTAATACCTTTTATATATCCCACCTTATCAAAAACACATCAGGACTCAGCTTCCAAAATTTCTTAAATTATATACGGATTGAATATGCAGAAAAGCTTTTAGTTGATAGTCAAATGAACCTAACGCAAATAAGCGAATCTTGTGGGTTTTCATCTTTGTCCTATTTCAATAAGTGCTTCAAGACCTGGTATAAAATCACACCAGCCCAATATAGAAAACAGCTGGTACGCTACGAAAGGATCTATCACAAAGGATATCCCCAGGAGACTGCACTTTCTTTGCTTGAAAAATATATACTATCATCTCATTGGGACAAAAATCATGAACTTGTAGCCAAATACTCCCACCACATTTTTATCCCTGTGAAGAGCAGCTTTAAAATCGGAAAGCCAATAAATACAGCCTTCCCCCTGGAAATTTTTCTAGACAAGGACGAGGATGTATTTATGCTGAATTATAAAAAAAATGAGGTAAAAGAATTAAATCCTAACTCCATTATTCTAAATTATAAACAACTAATCAGCCACAGAAGTCAAACTGAATCAGTTAATTTAATTCACACCATCCATTCTTTGGGATTTCCTTTGAAAATTTCTAATTTTCAAAAAAATTCTAATTTGTATATAAAAAACTTAATGAATACCATGGGCATCCCCCTTGTATCAAATATGGAGCATAGCCTTAAATGTAAAGAGTCTCCAACTACTCAAGGAATAAAACACACAGTATCTTCAGCCTTTGCCTATGTATATAGATATCCAGGAAAACCTATTAAACTCACAGGCGAAACAAATTCTCTGTTTACTCCCCAGGGTCTTTTGACACCCTTCTATTACACATATCAAAATATTTCCAAAATAGGAGGCTGCATAACAGAACAAAGGGAACAGTATATGGTCGCTAAGGACGATGAGGCAATTTACATTTTAATTTTCCAAAAGGATGAGGATACTAAACTAAAAGTCCATATTCATATCAACGAAATAGATGGGAAACAACTAATCATAAAAAAATCCTTCAGCAAAAACCACAGCTGCTATAAGATACTGAGATCATTTAATAATCCCTTATTTTTATCCGACAAGGTCAGTTTCCACATCAATGATTTTACAAAAGGAAGAACTGATCTTTTATTTGAAGATGTGGCCCAAAGCTACGATATGAACTTCGATGTGGACCCTGATTCTATAATGTTCATAGAAATCAGGAAGGACCCCCAATGCATATAACGTATTGAACATATGTAACTTTCAAAAAGTTTAACCCTGGCACACAAAGTGTTAGCCCCCTTCCTGTAGTCTTGACAACTATTTGCAAGGGGGCCGATTTATACGCTTTGCCTAGCTTATCCTTGGTAGGGTTTTACCTCTATCTGCAGGGTAATGTCTAATTCTTCCGCCCATTTTAAATACTGGTCGCACTGGTCAAAGGTAAGCATATCGGATGATATTAATCCTTTTTGGGTGTACAAGTCCTTTATGAACATTCTGGTAAACAGGGCTCCTCCTTGGCCAGTTAAGTACATCTCAGAGGTAATACCGGCCTTTTTAAAGGAATCTTCTAGACCAGGGGCGAAAACGTGGGTTTCTACCAAAACATCCTTACCATCTTTTTTACCTATGGCCTCAATTACCATGGCACCTGAATCAGAGACTAAGCCTTCATCAAGTATTTCTTGAATCTCCTCTTTATATTTGGGAGCCGGAGGTATATGCTTATAAACCACATTAAAGGGAATTACTTCTTGGCCGTCGATTTCAACAGGCTCCATAGAAAGAAGGCCTGCCCGGTATACAGGTTCTGAGAAATCCACACCAGCCCCTCCGTACTTGAAATATATATTTTTAGCCCCTTTGAAAAATTCTTTGGCATTGAGACCCATATGAACCGGTTCATCGTGGGCATGCTCAACCAACCTAACTTCCTTACCCACATAATCATAATTCCTGTAAATAGGTCTGCCAAATGCTTCCGTCCTGATTATTTCTCCGTTTTCGAAGGCATAGGCATCCTCACTCATATCTGTTAAGGCTGTTATAGGTGACCACCAGAATGGAAGGAATCGCTTTGCCTCTACTCCCTCATACACGATTGTATAAATTGTATGGCAAGAATCTAAATATTTCATTGCATTTCGCGTGGCAACACATATTAGTCCCGGGGCAGAACCCGTACCGATTATCGCTGTTTTTCCAATATCAGCAAATCGCTTGCCGTATTCAGAATACATAATTTTGATTCCTTCTACCCAATCTTCAACGATTGCATCAGTTGCGGCGAAGTCCTGATAATTTGTCTTAACTTCCAAGGCCGCCTCCAGAACGTTAGGTCCAAAAGCCAAGGGTAATGCATTGACAATGAGATCCACATCTTGGGCAATCGCAACTATATTTTCCTTTTTAGAAGCATCTACCCTAACCCCCTTTGCCTTTTTTAAACCGCTAACTAGTTCATCAACAGCTTTTTGGTCGTAATCAGCGCAGATGATCTCAGCTACACCTTCCTCCTCATCCATTCGCTGTGCTACAGTTGAACCTTGTGCTCCTACACCTAAAATCAAAATTTTTTTCATAATATCCACCTCTCTAATATTTCAGTTCTATCATTTGATCCACTTAAATAATCATATCCGACATTATCTTTTTCTAAAAGGACGGAATTGTCAGAAATGTGTGCCTATATTGCAAAAATTCTATAGCTGCATGCCATGAATAGCAATATCAAACACGTTATTTAGCAATAACTAGCATCTTTTTATTTATTCCTTTTATGTAAGGCTTTTTCCTGCTATAATAAAGCCATTCTTCAAAAAAAACAATTTATAGAACTAATGTTAAGAGTGAAAATAAAATGTCTGATATAAAAAATAACAATTCCAGCAAACTAGCTTGGGCTGCATATCTTTCGGTGTGTATTATTTGGGGTTCTACCTACCTAGCTATTAGAATAGCAGTAACGGATCTCCCTCCTCTGCTATCTGCGGGTATAAGATTTTCATTGGCAGGATTGATAATGTTGATCATTGCATTTGCTAAGGGAAAGCCACTGCCGACGAAAAAACAAATTAGAAATCAATCTATAATTGGTATTGCCCTACTCCTAGGTGGCAATGGAATGGTAGTTATAGGTTCACAGTGGATGAGTTCTAGCCTGGTAGCCCTATTTTTTGCAACGGTTCCGCTCTTCATAGCCTTGGGGGAATTGTTTTTACCTAAAGCCCAAAGGCTTTCTCCTACCGTCTGGATAGGGCTATGCATTGGCTTTGCCGGTGTAGGTTTTCTAGTGCTTACAGGACGGGACAGCCTACAATTTTCCTTAAAAGGTGTTTTTACTATTCTGCTTGGAGCAGCCTTTTGGTCCATAGGTTCCATCTTATCAGGTAAATTGAAAAGCCACGGAGCTATCGAATTTAACCTAGGCATACAGATGCTAGCGGGAGGAATTGCCTTATCCTTTGCAGGATTACTCGCTGGCGATGCTTCAAAATTGGATTTATCCTCCCCTTCAGCTATTTGGGCTATCTTATATTTAATATTTATTGGCTCCCTTTTAGGCTACAATTCCTACATATATTTGCTCTCCGTCTGGCCAGCTACCAGGGCAACTACCTATACCTATATCAATCCCTTTGTGGCTATATTCCTTGGTTACATTATTTTAAATGAGCCTATAACAATTCATATCTTTATTGGTGCTGTAATAATCCTTTCAGGTGTCTTCATGGTACAATTCTGGGATTGACTACTAACCGAAACTTCGCACATTCAATTAAGGCAATGAACAATTATCAGTCTGCTTTTATAAGGCTAATCGCAGACTAACGCCATCCACAATGTCATTTCCCGGCGAATGAATTACTGTTTCCCCGCCTATCAGGCCGGAAATAATTTCCGTATAATTATCCCCCTCCAGGCCTTTCTCAACCTGCCTTAGCCTTGCCCGGCCATTATCTACCACATAGATATAACTTAAACCGTCAAGGCTAAATATCGATTCGGCAGACACCCGCACTACAGCTTCCTTTTCTTCAGCGACTATTGCCAGATCGATATCGCTTCCCAGCCTCGGGGCAATATCCGGATTCATTTCTATTTCAACTGTTACCCTTTTTTGTATGATCCCCAGCCCGGATACTTCTTCTTTAGCCTTAAAGTGAATTCGTCGAACCCTACCGGTAGCAGTGGTGTCGCCACCTTTTTCCAAATAAATCAAGGTTTGGTCCCCAACATCTACCATATCGGCATCTTCAGAAATTAAATTGACCTTGATGTATAGCCTTTCTAAGTCGGCTATCTCAAACAAAGGGGCCCCCACACCAACATATTCCCCCTCTTTAACAAAAACATCTGTTATGGTACCATTGATAGGTGAGACTATACCGGTAGTGCTGGAGGTTTTTGCATAGCTTTCAATGGAATACCTAAGCGAAGAAACTTCAGCCGCCAATGCCCTTTCAGTGGCCAATGCAGCATCATATTCCTCCCGACTCAATGCCCCTTGCTCATAAAGTTCCTTATTCCTACCGGCTATCTCCTTGGCCCTGGAATGTGAGATTTCTAGTCCAGAAAGCTGTGCTTTCAAGCTTTTTAAATCTAACAAAGCAATATCCTTATCACCAGTTAAAAGTGTATCCCCATTTTTAACCAAGTCTCCTAACAAAGCTACCAAGCCCTTGATTTCCCCAGTGAAGTTGGAAGAAATTATAATAGAATTTTCAGATTCTACAGTTCCGATTTCTTTAATCAACCTGCATACAGGTCCTTTATCGACGATTACAACTTCCGCATCAACGCCGGCGGTCAATGTGATGATTGTATATCCACCTATCAAAGCTACTAACAATATGATAGCAATTATCCATTTTTTCTTTCCCCTCTTCAACATGAAACAACCGTCCTTTCCGGCTCTCCAACAACTTATCCTGTCCTATTTTTCAAGGCCTGTAAAAAATTCAATTTGCGTATTTTACGATAAGTTGCTAATTGTGCGAACAAGATAAACACCAGTGTAAAAAAACCTGCCCACAGGCCTTCTGTCAAAGTTGGCTTCATATCCAATGTGTATATATCAGTGCTAAAAGCCAAGCTGCTGTATCGACAGAACATTTTACCTAGGGGTACCCCTAGAAGAAGTCCTACCACGGCTATAATATTGTTCTCCTTCCTCACCATCCCAAATATCTCCGATTTTGTAAACCCCAGCACCCTAAGAGAGGAAAATTCCCCTTCCCTTTCGTTTATACTTACAATGGTAGCTATATAAACAACACAAAAACCGATGATACCTGAAAAAATCAGCATAAAACTGATGCTGATAAAAATCGTAGCCATATAATCTTCATATACGGCTTTCATTTCGTGGGTAGACATTATTGAGGCAATATTCGTGGCCCCAAACAATTTAGGGGCAATATCGGTATCGTATGTATTTACGAAGACTCCTGTTATCAAACTATTTTCTAGGAGTAGGTCTCTCATCTCATCAATTTCCATATAGGCGTTCATACCAAGGGTTTGTTTTATCACTCCTGAAACCGGAATCAAGAGTTCCGATTTTTCCTTAAAATAGCTATCGACCTGTATTAAATCCCCTTTTCTGATTTTTAGTATATTTGCCAAGTTTTCCGAAAGCAAAATGCCCCCGGATTGAACAGGTATTGATTCACCATTTATGCTGGTGAACTTATAGAAACGAGTATTTGCTTGCAAGCCGATAATATTTACAGATTGTTTCCTATTTCCCCTTGATAATTCAAAGGGAAAATCAATTTTTCCTTCCACATAGTCAACATCAATGACCCTTTTAAGGTCCCTGGCAGCTTTTTCATCCACAGGTTTATGAAATTCAATATTGTAATCCATCTTCTGAAATTCGGAGAAATGTTGCACCATCATTTGGTCTACAACGGCTGGCATTGTGCTAGCAAACAGGATCATGGCATATGTAATAGACACGCCTGAAACAACAAAGACTGTCCGCTTTTTATTCCTGAAAATATTTTTCATAAGCAGCTTTCTACTGAAAGAAAAGCTTTTCCATAATGGAGAAAAGCTTTCAAGAATGATGGGCTTCCCACTTTTGGGGGCTTCCTCCTTAATGGCTTCTGCAGGAGTTATCTTAAGAACCCCTTTTCCCCCAAGCAGCCCCGACAAAACACAGAATACTGTTGTCAACAATACAGCTGAAATAAGATAGGTAAGGTCTAGTTGAAATTTCAGCATAGGCAGATGAAAATACTCTAAAAAGAGCCCTGTCATAGCATTAGCCAAAACCATACCTATGATAGCCCCCATAAATCCACCGATTAATCCGGCAAGTATGGCATATTTCATGTAATGCAAAAGGATTTGCCTATTCTGATATCCTATGGACTTAAGTACTCCGATTTTTAGACGGTCGTTTTTTACAATGCGGGATAGTATCATTATTAAAATGAAGCCGGCAGTCACAAGAAAAAGTATGGGTAGGTAATCTGATATGCGTCCGATGTTCAGAAGCTCCTCCTGAACTACCACATTACTTAATTGGTTTTCCCGCTCTACTATGCCTTGCAGTCCAAAAGGTTTCAACCTCTTTTCCACCGCTCGGATTATTTTTTCATCATCTGCATCGGTCTCATATTCCATACGTATGTAATTATAGTTCTGACTATCGCCCATAATTATGCGTCCGACAGCTTCGCTCATGTAGCACACACCGAAATTGCTTTCATCGGGCATAATAGATTGAACATTTTCCACCATATAAATATATTCCGGATTCGCCACAATCCCTACCACCTTTAATGTGTGATTCCTTCCGGAAATCTGGACCCCGATATCATCTCCTATTTCAATACGGTTTGCCTCTGCATACTGGCCGGCCAGCCAGACCTCTTTACCTGTGTCGCTTATTGTTCTTCCTTCCAGCAAGGTGGGCTTACTTAATTTTTCATTGAGCCCTTCTCCTACAGTGATTAAACGAAGTATTTTCCGCCTTTCCTCTTTATCCGTAAGCACCGGCACATCCATAACAAGGCTTCCAGTTACTTCATTTACCCCATCGATTTGCCTTAAAGAATCTATTTGTCCGACAGGAGCACTCTCTACATGAACGAATAGATGTGGAAATCGTGTCTCCTCATAATAGCTGTTCACAGTATGGAACAAATTGTCGGAAACCATCCCCATTGATGTATAGATGCATATGCCGGCCACGATAATAACCAATATGACTAAGAATTGACTTTTGGAATTTTTAATCATGCGAAATAGCATGGTATCCATCTTGGTCATTACCACTTGATCTCCTCGGCTTTTACAGGGTTAGGATTCATGAAATTCTCAACAATCCTGCCACTCCTCATCTTTATGACACGATTGGCCATCAGGGCAATGTCAGAATTATGGGTGACAACAATAAGGGTTTTGCCCATCTCGCTATTGAGTTTGCCGAGCAAACCCATGATAGCGATACCTGTGCTGTAATCTAAGGCCCCTGTAGGTTCATCACATAATAGTAATTGGGGGTTTTTCGCTATAGCCCTGGCAATGGAAACCCTTTGCTGTTCGCCACCGCTTAACTGGGAAGGGAAGTGCTGCCTCCTATCTTCTAGGCCCACAGCCCTAATCACTTGATCAATTGGCAGGGCATCCTTAACTATCTCTACTGCCAGCTCAACATTTTCCTCGGCAGTAAGGCTGGCCATCACATTATAATATTGAAATATAAATCCCACAAAATTCCGCCGGTATTCTGTTAATCTTCTCTCATCAAATCCAGTGATTGCATCCTCTTTGAAAAAAACCTCACCAGAACTTGGAGTATCCATTCCACCTATAATATTGAGCAAGGTACTTTTCCCAGAACCGCTGGGCCCCAAGATTACAACAAATTCACCTTCTGCAATTGAAAGTGTAGCATCTATAAGCGCTTTTACCTCAATCTCGCCCATTTGATAGCTTTTACATAGTTTTTTTGTTTCAAGGATTGCCATTCTACTCTATTTTGCCTTTTTTATTAGGATTGTGCGGAAACCATCCTTTTTTTACCCGCTCCTCCTGTTCAAAGATTTCATGTATGCTCCACAGTGAAGTAAACCCGGTTACTCCTATAATAGCAGAAAGTATAATGCTGTTTACAAATATGGATAAAGCTATCAACAATAATCCCACTAGCAAAAAAAGCGGCCATATTTTTTTACCAATATAATATTCTGACTTGATGACGATTGGGTGGAACACGCCAATAATAACAAATGTTGCTATTCCTATTATCATTCCTTTCAGATTCATAGGCACCCTTTCTATATCTTGGATATATCCTATTTTTTCCCACTATCTTTCAAATACGATTTCACCATCTATCATGGTCATATCTACCTTTAGATTTACAATTTCCATAGGGTCAATTGCTAGGATATCATCTGACAGCACAATCATATCGGCCAATTTACCAGCCTCCAGGCTGCCTTTAATATTCTCCTCAAATGACCCATATGCGCCATTTAGTGTAGTGCACCGTATGGCCTCCAATACTGAAATTGCCTGAGTCCTGTCGCACTGATAATTTTCCGTCCTGTCAAACCTGTTGACAGCCCCGTCAATTACATTAATCCCTGCAGGATATGAAGGGGTATCGCTGTGAAGTGAACACATTATACCTGCATCAAGCATACTTCTAAGGGCACAGATATAGCGGTTTCTTTCTTCTCCATAGAACTTAACAAATTTCTTTCCTAACTTTTGTATGGAAGATACATTTACACTTGGGCAAATATTCATTTTAGCCATTCTGTCCACCAAATCCTGGTCCACAATTGTGCAGTGCTCTATCCTGTGTCGTAGGTCTGGTCTTGGATCTTTTTCAAAGGCCTTTTCATAGCCTTCAACCATAAATTCGACTGCCAAATCACCGATTGCATGGGCAGATATCTGGCATTCCTCATTGTTGAGCATTTCAATATACTCGGCTACTTCTTCCCTTTCCCAGCCCCTTTCCCTTACTAGATCGGGATTATGGGAATAAGGCTCCCTAGTAGCGCATGAAGGACCTCCCGAACCACCATCAATCATGAATTTTGATGTTCCGATTTTAAAATATTCGTCCCCAAGACCACTCATAAGGCCTAGGGCAATCCAATGCTCATTATCTTCCTTGGAGAATGGTTTACCGAAAATGCTGTGAAGCATCATATAGGACCGGACCTTAAATTCCCTGCTCCTGCAAATTTTTTGCATTACATGATAGGAAGGTTTGTCCAGCTCCCCACAGTCATGGATTGATGTTATTCCATGCTCGAGGCAGTGTTTATAGGACTTCATTGCAGCCCTTTTCTGTGCCTCCTCAGGATAGTCGACTTTACCCCACAATTTAAAATGGGTGTGACCACGTACCATTCCTGTCAGCTTTCCATCTATCACCTCAACCTCATCCTTAGGATACTTCTCTGAATCCTCAGCTTTAAATACATCTAAATATTCTAAGGCTAAAGTGTTGTACATACAAATATGTCCACCTCCATGCATGCAATGAACAGGATGGTTAGGTGCGATTGCATCCAATTCCTCAATTGTTGGATGACGGTTTTCCTTGAGCAATGTAGGTTCATATCCCATCATTGACACCCAAGTGCCTGGTTTTTTAATCGCTACTGCCTCTTTAATTAAATCTAGCACCTCTTGTATTGACCGACAATCGAAGGTGTTTATCATAGGAGCATCAGGTCCATAATCTATTAACCCCGACAAAATTGGATGATAGTGGGTGTCGATAATTCCCGGCATAAGGGTCCTTCCAGCAAGATCTATAACCTTGGTTTTATCGTCGATAATTCTATCGATTTCATCATCCCTACCCACAAAAACTATCTTATTACCCTTTACCCCCACTGCCTGGGCCACTGTATCATTGTTATCTACAGTAACCACCTTACCGTTTTTAAATGCAATATCTAAATAGGAAAAATCAAAATTCATTCTGTCCCCTCCCTTTACAATAAGTTGTGCAAATAGGGGCGGTAACCGCCCCTTTGCTATCTTTTAATATTATATCTACTTAGGGTCTGCTGAGCAACTTAGGCATATGCAAAATCAAATGT
>CAZMMB010000014.1:0-13212 GCA_964567325.1 uncultured Oscillospiraceae bacterium | reverse complement strand
TGTACATATTCCACCTTTTCAAGCGAAAAATCCACACACAACCGTAAATTCTGTACAGAATATGCAAAAGTATTTGTTGATATGTATATTCTTCATTCATTGTTAAAACTACCTTTCTCAATGGAAGCACCTCCTTGGCTTCCATTGTACCTTCTTTGTGTGCCATTTTCATTTGCGCTTCTAAGGTGACAATATCATTTGTGCTTTATAATTATTATTTTTAATTGTAAAGTAAGCTTGACAATCCAGCTACTATAGTTTATATTGATAAGTAAAGCTAGCTTTACTTTTAGGTGGTAATATAATGGAAAATCGATTGAAAGAATTACGGGAAAAATATAATCTTACGCAAGAAGAATTGGCAAGCAAGGCGGGCGTCTCCAGACAAACTATTATATCTTTAGAAAGGGGTAGGTACAGTCCTTCACTTATTCTGGCCTTTAAACTTGCCCACATATTTAATATGAAGATTGAAGATCTCTTTATTTATGAGCTGAAAGGGGTAGATTAGCTTGATAACAAGAAAAAAACAAATTAGCATTTTACTGACCATAATTATTTTAGTTTTCCTTGGATTGTTTAATATTCAAAAGGGAGAAATTGCTTTTGGTGTCAGCCTTATGTCCGCCTCCATTGGGATTGGAATTATGCGTTTCATTAAAGAAAAGCGCGTGGCTGAATTGAAATCGAAGGGCCTCAATCCTCACGATGAAAGAACCACATATATCGCCGGGCTTGCATCAATCTTAACCGTGAATGTCACTATCTTCTTGATGGCCGTCATAATTTTAATAGGCACAATCTTGGGACCAACAACCCTTGTTAACCCATACAATCTATTAGGCTTTTGTTTAGCCGGTATTGTTTTGATATATATAATTGCCTTTTATTACTATAGACGCAAAAACTAAATGTAACTTATCCTTCAAATATAACTTCCAATAGGTCGCCACTTTTTATATCCCCAAAATAAGGCGCTAGGTCTATTCTATCTAAGGCCTCTGCCAGCACATCCCGCTTATATCTTAGCCCTAAAAGGCCAGCAGCAAAATCCTCAGTATCTAACAAGCTGAGGAAATCCCCATAAAACTTACATTCTTTTATCAGGCCATCTTTAACTTGAATAAGGACACCTACCTTCCCTCCGGGAAAGCGCTTGTCATAGCGGTAGTTGAAAGCAGGGGATTGGCCGTATGTCCATTCCCATGAGGAAAATTTGTTTTTTGCACTTTCTCTTATCTGCCTTATTTCCTCTTCAC
The DNA here is from genome assembly GCA_964567325.1 of uncultured Oscillospiraceae bacterium. Classification (GTDB taxonomy): domain Bacteria; phylum Bacillota; class Clostridia; order Peptostreptococcales; family Anaerovoracaceae; genus UBA1426. The sequence continues at coordinate 11,953 of CAZMMB010000014.1, read as the reverse complement.
CTAGTAATATTTCATCAGAACTATAGTTTCCCGATAATTGCCTTTGCACTTGCTCCCTAAATTCACTTATAGCCATATCACGCTTTAGCATGTCCCTAATATTTCCCACCCGGCTCCTTATAGATTTAATTCCTTTTGATTGGATTTTATCTGTCGAGACATTAAGCGACTCCACAAGATCATCTAAATTTACATCAAATAAGAGGGTACCATGTTGCAGGTATCTATTTCGATACAATCTTTGAGCGTTACCAGATATCTTCCTATCGTTTGCTATGATATCGTTCCTTCCAAGGAGCATAGCATCCACCCCTAATTCTTTAAGGGTTTTGATAACCGGTTTTGCAAATTTGGAAAAGTCTGTGGGCCTATTCTTGTCTACCTTGGAAATAAAAGTAAAGTTCAGGTTTCCCAAATCATGGTAGACTGCTCCCCCTCCGGATATTCTTCTGACCACCTTTATGTCTCGTTCTTCGACAAACTTTCTATTAATTTCCTCTAAAGTGTTTTGGTTTTTACCTATTATTATGGCTGGTTGGTTTTGCCAAAGCAAAAAATAATCCTCCCCTGGGTCTACATTCATTAAACAATATTCCTCTAATGCTATGTTGAAGTAGGGGTCCGTGCTGTTGTTTACTATATATTTCATTCCCAAATCCTCTTTACAAATTAGTAAATCTCAAGTATTAATTGAAATCAGGACTACGAAGCCAAAACCATGGTCGCAATCCTGATTTCAGTTATGTGAATAAGGCCCATGCGCCTGCGATTGCTTTTGCTTTCACTTTCGCAATTTCAATCTTCGGCCAACATTATTAGTCTCCCCTCTGCCATTTCAACACTGGTTTCCGGGCAGCTAAAACCTCATCGATTCTGCGTGCAGGGGTATTATGAGGCGCTTCTTTAAGAATTTCCGGATTGACTTTAGCTTCCTCAGCTATCTGAATCAGTGCTTCTATGAATTCATCCAAGGTCTCCCGACTTTCCGTTTCAGTGGGCTCTATCATCATTGCTTCCTCTACAATCAGGGGGAAATAAACTGTTGGGGGATGGTAACCGTAATCCAACAATCTTTTGGCTATATCCAGTGTAGTTACATCTCCTGTGCCATTTGACAGTCCTCCCAGGACAAATTCATGCATGCATATGGTATCTATGGGCAGTTTATATTGTTCCTTAAGCTTATTCATCATATAGTTAGCATTGAGGACCGCCTTTTGGCTAGCCTCCTTCAAACCTTCTGCACCCATAGAGAGTATATAGGTATAGGCCTTTATCATTACACCAAAGTGACCATAAAAACTTTTTATTTTGCCAATGGAATTGGGTCTATCATAATCGAAAAAATATCCATCACTATTTTTTTCAATCAAGGGTACTGGTAGAAATTCTACCAGATGATCCTTGACCCCCACAGGCCCTGAGCCTGGTCCGCCTCCCCCATGGGGTGTAGAAAAGGTTTTGTGTAGGTTGTAATGAATTACATCAAAACCCATGTCACCGGGTTTCGATATGCCCATTATAGCATTCATGTTGGCGCCATCGTAATATAGGAGCCCTCCCGCCTCATGAACTAAATCGGCTATCTCCTTGATATCCTTTTCAAAGAGACCTAATGTATTTGGGTTAGTGAGCATTAAACCTGCTACTTCGTCACTCAAGGCACTTTTTAAGCTGTCTAGGTCCACTGTCCCCATAGCCGTTGATTTGACCTCTATAATTTCATAGTCTACCACTGCAGCGCTTGCAGGATTGGTCCCATGAGCAGAATCAGGCACAATAATTTTTGTTCTCTTGCTATCGCCACGCTTTTCATGATAAGCCTTTATAATCATCAAGCCTGTCATTTCCCCGTGAGCACCTGCAGCCGGTTGCAAGGAGACCCTTGCCATACCACTAATTTCAGAAAGCATGAGGTCTAGATCATACATCATAGCCAAGGCCCCCTGAACAGTATCTACAGGTTGATATGGATGAAGGCCGGTAAAACAATCCATTGAAGCTACATCCTCATTGATCTTAGGATTATATTTCATAGTACATGAACCTAAGGGGTAGAAGCCAGTATCCACACCATAATTCTTATTAGACAGAAGCGTGTAATGCCTTACAACATCAACTTCGCTCACCTCTGGCAAATCCACGAGCCCATCCCCGAGTAAGTTGGATGGTATCAGGTCCTCAATGGATTTTCTGTCCACGTCGCTTTTGGGAAGGGAAAATGCCTTCCTGCCCTTTTTTGAGATTTCAAATATCAATTTATCATACTTTTTCATTAGATCACCCCCATCAATGAGGCCAATTTATCAATTTCTGACTTGCTTCTCTTTTCCGTAACACAAATAAGTAGGCCCTTTTCTATTCCATAATCCTTGGCCAAATTATATCCGCCTAAAATATTCTCTTCCAAGAGTCTGCGGTTTACTTCATCTGCATCTTTTTGCCCGACAAGTGCAAATTCTTTAAAAAAGGGTTTATTAAAGGCAAGCTTATATTTACCTGTTGCTATGAGCTTCTCAGCAGCATAACTAGCCTTCTCCAGACATTGGAGAGCTACCTCTTTCAGCCCATGCTTACCCATGGTTACCATATAGATAGACGATATGAGAGCATTTAAATTTTGGTTAGAACAGATATTTGAAGTAGCCTTATATCGCCTTATATGCTGTTCTCTCGCCTGAAGGGTCAACACAAATGCTCGCTTTCCATCTACATCCAAAGACTGGCCGACGATTCTGCCGGGCATCTTTCTCATAAGTTTTGTGGATGTGGACATAAAGCCTATATAGGGACCGCCAAAATTTAAGCTATTTCCTAATGCTTGTCCATCTCCCACTACTATATCCGCCCCATAGTCTGCTGGTTTTTTTAATATGGCCAATGATATGGGATCCACTGAACTTATAAGAAGGGATTTGTTTCCATGGGTGATTTTTTCAATCTCTTCCATATCCTCGATAATCCCTAAAAAATTCGGTGTCTGTACTATAACTGCAGCAGTGTCCTTGTCCACAAGCTTCTGTAATTTTTCCCTATCTGTAACACCTCCAGACATGGGTATTTCTATCAAATTTATGTCCCGAAAATGCATATAGTTCTTTAAGACCCGTCTGGTTTCAGGATTTACAGTCTCAGACACTAATACAGTATTTCTTCTCGTATTATCCACCGCCATAATGGCTGCCTCTGCTGCAGAAGTAGCCCCATCGTAAAGCGATGCATTGCTTACATCCATTCCTGTAAGATTGCTAATCATGGTCTGATATTCAAAAATCATTTGAAGGGTACCCTGGCTAATCTCTGGTTGGTAGGGTGTATATGCCGTATAGAATTCAGATCTCATAGCCAAATGCTTAATTATAGCGGGGATGTAGTGATCATAGGCCCCTGCCCCTAAAAAACAGGTTAAATCTTGGATGGAAAGATTTTGCTTACCTAACCCCTTCATCTTGTCCATTATCTCCGGCTCAGTTAAAGCAGCTCCTATCTCTAGGTTTTCTGCCAGCAATAAATCCCTAGGTATGTCCTTGAATAATTCATCAATCGATTTTAGCCCAATAGTATTTAGCATTTCGGCAGCATCTTGATCTGTATTGGGAATGTACCTATGCATCTTATTCCTCCTCTTCACAAAATTCCTTATAGGCTTCCTCATCCATCAATTCATTAATTTCGTCTGGGTCATCCATCTCCACAGTTACTAACCAGTTATCATAAGGACCCTCATTTAACAGCTGGGGAGAGTCCTCCAGGTCTTCATTGACATCTACTATTTTTCCGGAAACCGGCAAGTAAGAATCAGAGGCAGCCTTTACAGATTCCACCACACAAAAGACATCTCCCACATTGTATTCTTCATCTATGGCGGGAAGTTCAACATAGACAATTTGCCCAAGAGCCTTTTGTGCATAATCAGTGATTCCTATTGTTGCCTTGTTGCCATCAACCTTAACCCATTCATGGTCCTCAGAATAATATAGATCTTCCATTGTAATCATTGTTTTTACCTCCAAAATAATGTTAACTATCGTTATTGCTTATTCTTATTTATTTTTTATAACTTTTTTTATAGAACCTTTTGTCTACGATCTCTGCCTTCACAAAGCGTTTTCTTATTTGAATTTCAATATTTTCCCCTAATCTTCCATAGCCTTTCTTCAAAAGGGCAAATCCTATATTTTTGCCTAGAGAAGGTGAATGATAGCCTGTGGTAACAAAGCCAATTTCGTTACCCTCTGCAAACACATTGTAACCATGCCTTGGGATTCCATTCTCAATCAGTTCGAAGCCGACTAATTTCCTATCAGGACCCTTTTCTTTCTGGCTAAAAAGCGCCTCCCTACCTATGAAATCTCCTTTGTCAAATTTTACAAAAAACCCCAAACCAGCCTCAATTGGGGAGATATCCTGGGATATTTCATTTCCGTATAGGGGTAGTGCTACCTCAAAACGAAGAGTATCCCTTGCACCAAGACCTATAGGAACGACACCCTCTAGCTTACCTGCCTCAAGAATTTTCTCCCAAACCAAAGGGGCATCCTCATGGCTAAGATAAATTTCAAAACCATCCTCTCCGGTATACCCCGTTCTGGAAATCAGACAATTTGCCCCAGCTATTTTAACATCTCTTTTGAGGAAAAAGGGTCGGATTTCAGATAATTTAGTATCTATCAGCTTCTGCAAAATCCCTTCCGCCTCGGGTCCTTGCAAGGCAACCTCAGAGATTTCTGAAGATAGGTTTATGATATCCGCCTGATATTCCCCCTTTTGATCTAGCATCCATTGATAGTCTTTTTCCATATTAGAAGCATTAACAACAAGTAGATAGTGATCCTGGGTGTATTTATATACTAAAAGATCATCTACAACACCTCCATTTTCATAACACATGAAGGTATAAATCACCTGATTGTCTTTCATGGTTTCAATATTGTTGGTTAGGAGATTCTGCAAGTACAGTAAAGCCTCTTTCCCCTTTACCTCAATTTCACCCATGTGTGAAACATCAAATAAACCCGCCTTTGTTCTCACTGCCTCATGCTCCAGGGTCAGACCTGAAAACTCAACGGGCATTAGCCAGCCAGCATAATCCACTAACTTGCCACCATATTTCTCGTAGAGCGGATATAAAGCTGTCTTCTTCAAATTGTCCATCGCCTTCCTCCTTTAACACATGCCTCTTAAATCTATAGTTTATGCTAAAACTATCCCTTCTAAACCGTCCCTATCCAAAATTACTATTTTCTTATGTCCAATTAATTTTATTAAACCTTCATCCTGAAATAAGGCAAGCTTTCTGCTCAAGGTTTCCTGGGTCATACCCATATGAGATGCTAAATCCCCCTTCTTCATGTTTAGCACAATCTCATCTTCTCCGCCCGAAAGCGAAATTAATATCTGCGCTAGCCGTTGCTCAGCGGAATTCAGGTTGATTACCTCTATTAAATTCTCGGCCTTTTCAAGTCGCCTACTCAACTCTACCATAACCTTAAAAGCAATAGATGTATATTTCTCCATTAGCTTTTTCAGTTTGTCTCCTTCAATAACACACATCGTAGAAGTTTCTATGGCCTGAGCATTATCCGTATGGGGTCTTGCCCTTAGGAGAGACAACTCCCCTATGAAATCCCCGGGGCTTATTACCCGAATAACCTGCTCCTTACCGCCGTAACTAATCCTAGATATCTTTATTCTCCCGGTGTGGAGAACGTATAGCATTCCTCCCTCGTCACCAGCCATATATACCATTTCACCTTTCTTAAAGGTAACGGCATCTGTGATATGGGAAATTTCTTGCATTTCATCCTTTGATAAGTTACTAAATATCGGTACGCTTTTTATACAGCCCACATAGTCGCCACTAGTGCATCCACAATGAAAATTACATTCACAAGCCTGATTTTGCCTCATTGACTATTTACCCTTTTTTATTGTTTCTATAGAAAAATTCGCCAATACAATAATTATTTTTAAAGCTAAATATTGTGTAAACATTATAGCATAAATAAAAAGAGCCTGCGAAGGCCTTTTTATTTTAATTGAGCAGTTTATCAACCTTTAAAGCCAATCAATCTCATTGCATTCAAAATTACTAATAATATGCTCCCTTCATGGACAAACATTCCTGAGGCTAAATGTATCTTCCCATTTAAGACACCAATTAAGAGGGCCAGCACCGTAATTACAGCAAAAAAAGTATTCTGTTTTACATTGCGGATTGTAGCCTTTGCCAATGAGTATGCATGTGAGAACTGCATCAATTTGTCAGCCATCAACACTAGGTCTGCTGTCTCCATAGATATATCTGTCCCACCTTCCCCCATTGCCAGGCCTATGTCAGCCGTGGCAATAGCCGGTGCATCGTTAATACCATCGCCAGCCATTGCTACCACATGACCTTCATCCTTTAAACCCTTGAGATATTTTACCTTGTCTTCTGGCAACAATTCTGCGTAGAAGCCATCTAGACCCAATTCCTTGGTAACAATTTCCGCTGTGTGCCTGTTATCCCCAGTTAACATAATCATTTTTTTGATTCCATTCCTGCGCAGGGTAGCTAAAGCTTGTTTTGCATCGTCCCTAATTTGATCTGCCACTGAAATTATTCCTGCAATTTCCCCATCTATAGCAGCAAAAATAGCTGTATTACCTGCTTTTTCCCGCCCTGTGGCATATTCTCTCACTGAATCAGATAATTCAATTCCGTCGACCTCCATAAGGTTTCGATTCCCAATTGACAAATTGTACCCTTCCACCATCCCACGAATTCCGCTGCCTTTTATAACTTCTGCATTGGTAACTTGACCGTCAAGGTCAATTTTTTTAAGCCTTGCTTGTTTAACAATTGTTCGGCCTAAATGATGCTCGGATATGGATTCAGCTATAGCCACTATTTTTAAAAATTCATCCCCTTTTAAATGGGAAAATGTTTTGACATCGGTTACTTCCGGCCTACCCTTGGTCAAGGTACCCGTTTTGTCAAATACTATTGTATCGACTTTTGCTAGTCGGTCCATCACCTCTCCGCCCTTTATAAGCACACCATTTTTTGCCCCATTACCTATTCCCGCTACATTCGATACGGGGGCTCCTATAACCAATGCTCCGGGGCAGGCCACAACTAGGAAGGTAATCGCCAAGTGAAGCTCCCGTGTAATAAGGTACACTAATACAGACATAACTATAATTCCCGGCGTATAAACACTGGCAAATTTGTCTAAGAATCTCTCAGCTTTTGATTTAGTCTCCTGAGCCTCCTCCACAAGTTCTATTATTTTAGCAAAGGTCGTATCATCGCCGACCCTTTCAGCAATTATTTCAATATAACCATTATCTACTATAGTGCCACTGAAGACCTTGTCCCCTGCTTCCTTAGATGCAGGGACTGATTCGCCTGTAATTGCTGCCTCATTTAAGCTAGCGCTTCCTGAAACTATCTTTCCATCCACAGGAACTTTTCCACCTGATTTTATTACTAGCCTATCTCCTAAAACTACCTCTTCCACCGGTACTACAAGGACTTCTCCAGCCCGGACCACTGTGGCTTCTTGGGGAGCCATATCTAATAATTCTTTTAGAGATGACCTGGTCTTTTCTAAAGTCCTGGCCTCCAAAAATGCACCGAAAAGAAAAAGAAATGTCACTGCTGATGATTCTGTATATTCCCCAATGTAAAGGGCGCCTATTACAGCAATGGTTACCAACAACTCAATGCTGAACACTCTCATTCTCAGCGCTTGGAATGCATTTATTGCTATAGGGGCTCCTGCTATAACTGATGCTGCGATAAGAGCGCTATTTTTTACTATCGGGTAAGCAAGAAATCCTACGATATAACCTGCAAGTATTAGAAGCCCTGCAATAGCTGTAATCTTATTTTTATGTCTATTGATACTTCTTGACATTTCTATTTCCCTTTCCTGATTATTTAATTGATATAACCTCAAAACCTAATTTTTCGATTACTTGTTTAATGTCATCTGCTTTCACCTTTGATTCATCGAATTCTGCCTTTACCTTGCTGGTAGTAAATGACACTTTTGCTTTTTCGACACCCTCCGTCCGTGCAAGGGCACCTTCAATCTTTTTAACACATGTGGGACATGTTATCTGCTCTAACTGTAAAGTTGTTTTAACCATTTTTTTATCTCCTTCTCTTATTTTTTGTAATATCTTTACTTTGATTCCACTTTAACACCCCTTTATTTTAATTTCTTTGATTTAAATCAAAATTTGAAATCTAACTTTTAAGATTTTGAACAAGTTTAGGTCAAAAAACATTACCATCCCTCATACTATAAAAGGGGGTGAAGAAATGAAAATGCCAAAGCGCTTCATGTTATTACTGATAACCTTAATTCTTACCTTTAGCCTTGTCGTCGCTTGCACCGACAAAGCAGATTATAAGGGGGCAGGCACTTTTACGGTCGAGTCCGCCTACATTCGTGAAGAGGCAGACCACCTAATGATAAATGCAGAGTATCCTGTCTTGAAAGGATTCCCGGGATCAGAGAAATTAAACATAGAAATTGAAGAAAAAGTGGAAAAATATGCAGATGAAGTGAGAAGTGCAGCCATAGAGCTGGAAGGGCGGGAGGGATTTATAGCATCGCTTAACAGTAGTTACCAATATTTCTACAACAAAAACCTCGCTTCCCTTTGGATTAATTTCGATAATTATACCGGGGGTGCCCACGGCCTTTATTGGATGGACAGCTATACTATTAATACCGAAACGGGGCAGGTTTATACCTTCCCCCAAGTTTTTGCCGAAGGCAAGGGTGTTGATTACATCACTGAACAGATCCTAAAAGAAGTTGAGAAGTCAAATATGAACTATTTCGAATCCGCAAAGGAAACTATTATCAATTATGATGGCAATTACAACTTCCTAATCAACGGGGATATAATTACAGTCTATTTCCCTTTGTACGATATTGCACCATATGTTGCGGGTATCCAAAGTTTTGATTTTCCTTCGGGGGAACTAGAAGGGCTTCTCAGGGCGGAGATTTTAGAGGCCATAAGGGGGCAGGAGGTACAGCACATTCCTTTTCTTGACAGGTAAGCGAACTTACACTAGGTATCAAATTATTTCATAGCATTGGATTTATGTATACCTTGAAGGTCCATACTATTAATCACTAAATGTAACGGGAATGATAGGGTTTGCATATGGTATATAAAAAAGATAATGGAGGTTGAGTTATGTCAACTTTGAATATAGAACCTTTGCAAGCCGTTACCTGCCCTGCCACTGGTTACCAGATGTCATCTGTATGCGTACCTGTTACCATAACACCTTTTGCAAACCCCGGTACAACAACAACTGTATGCTGCGGTCCACCAACTATTACCCCCGGAATAGCAGAATGTCCCGGTGTAGTCAATGGAAACTGCAGTTTTACCATCAGCCAAAATCTATGCACAACCGTACCGGTTGAATTTGGTGCTAATGCAGTAACAGGGGATCCCTCAGTTGTTTGTGGGGCTACAACAGATAATGATATTTGCGCTAACTGTGTCCCACAATAAAGGGGGGATAGTTTATGTCAACGCCAATTAATAAAAATTGTAACAGAATAATAGAATGCCCAGCCAGAATTTGTTTACCAGTATCAGTTGCCCCCTTTGTAGTCCAGGGCGCTACCACCACAACCTGCAATGGCCAGCCCACAATTACAATGGGCACTCCATGCCCCGGCATAGAAAACGGAACCTGCGCCTTTACGGTAACCCAAAATATTACAGTTTCAATCCCGATTGGATTAGGGGCCGAAACCGACCTTGGAGCACCACATGTCCAATGCCTTATCAGACCCACAACAGACAATCCAGATCCCTGCTGTAATGATAATATCCACCACCGTGAATCAGGCCAATTGAAAGATATGTTAATCTAAGAACCTGCTAAGACTGAGATTAAAATTAAGTTTAAGATAAAAGTTAAATCGCATAGCCGCTTAAGCGGCTATGCTGTTAATATTATTTGTATTTTTCATAGTGAATTTTCTCATAAGGGAGCTTGTCTATTTTGTGGGGCTCCTTCACTTCGTCTGGATGGCCTAAGGCAATCATGCATTCTACAGCATAATCCTTGGGTATATCCAGGTTCCGTTTAATATAGTCTTCAACCTTCTCATCCCAGGGAGTCATGCGGTTCCTGGCATGAATCCAGCATGATCCCAGCCCCTCAGCCTCTGCCAATAGTTGAATAACTACTGCCATAATCGAGCAATCCTCTATATATGTGTCCCCTATTTTAGGATCCGATATCACAACTAATGCCAAAGGTGCCCGTAATAATGGGGCTGAACTAGCCCCCCTGGAATCACCAAGCTTTTTTAATTGCTCCTTATCTTCGACGACTATCAGCTCCCAAGGCCTCCGATTTTTACCAGAAGGGGATGTCAATGCACCTTGCAGAATTCGATCCAACAAACCCCTTTCAATCGCCTTGTCCTCGTACTTCCTTATACTCCTTCTTTTCATTAATAAATTTAACATTTTATCCCTTTCCCTAAAAAGTACCCATTGACTATCCTCTCAACCTATTATGATTCTTCCGCAAGGACATCAGACAGCAATCTACCGCCCACACCTATATTGTCCGGATCATTTTCCTTTAAGCTTACGGTAAAAGCATCTACTGGAATGTCCAATATCTTTGATACAGTTTCGGTCAATTCCTTAACCATCTGTGCCTTCTTTTCCCTATTCATCTTTCCAGCTTCGACTGTAATAATTGGCATTCTTTTTCCCTCCTACATGCTTGAGCCTATTGAAATTATTATAGCTATCTTACCATACCCTACTTAAAAAACAACTAAGCCGGCCCTCTCTACTACTTTATTACTGCCCTTCTTACAATAGCCCAGCTCAAAGCCGTAAAAAAACAATATGCAATTATCAACGATATCATCCCATAATAAGGATTATAACCATTTTTTATTCCCAAAGAGAATAAGATGAAATTCCCTATGGCACCCAGGATAGCCCCTCCCGTCAAAAAGTAATCCAATATGGGCACAACAACAATTCCCAGCACCGGCACACTTACAGCGACTGCAACTTTTGCATAGACATTTATCCTATAAAAAATAGTGGTAATCAGATATCCAAGAGCCATCGAAGTTGCTAATAGACATATGAGGAAAAGCATCCCCTCAATAGCCATTTGTGGATCACCTGAATTTTGCGCATAACGAACCCCATAAATTTGTTCGAAAAGTCCATTTAGAATTATGTTCCCTTGACTTGATGATAATTGGCCCCCTGTAAAAAGAATTATCTCATTTATAAGGGTCATACCTACCGATAATATCATTGTGGTTATTAAAAACCCTTTAAACATAATCTTCCTGGCAATTCCCTTCTGAAGCATCATCTTGAAAGTTTCACTAAACGTACTTAGGGCTAAAATAAATAAAAAAATTACTGCGCCCACCTCAAGTCCGCTAATCGTGCTTTCCTCAACCCCATTTCCTGACACACTGGATCTCGCTACGGACATGGCCATCATAGATATCATCCCGAAGGAAGCAATGTAAAATATTATAATAGCAAGTTTATATTCCGCCAGTTGGAATTTAATCACCTTTTGTACGTTGTTCATGGCTATACCTCCCTATCATTTGTCATATGAATGAAAAGTTTTTGCAAATCCATTTTCCCCATTTCAATACCCTTAGGTATTGTATTTGGATCTATGTCATCAATTAGGTATGCAGTCCTGAAACCTCCGAGACTGTCTATGCCCAAGATATCCTTACCTGTAATAAAATCTTCAACGACGGATGCTTTGCCGGAAATACTGCACCCTCTCCTCAGAAGTTCCTCCGTGGTTCCCATTTGTATTATCTTGCCTTTATTTATAATAACTACTTCTTCTATAACTGATGCCACCTCTTCAATAAGATGTGTGGAGATTATAGCTGTAAAGGGTTCTTTAATA
>CAZMMB010000013.1:0-13250 GCA_964567325.1 uncultured Oscillospiraceae bacterium | reverse complement strand
AATAAATTGCTAAGGCAACAGCTAGATCTATAGATGTTCCCTCAGGCCTATAACCACCCACAATATTTATATAGACATCCTGGTCAATTAAATTAATTCCTGCCTTGCGATCCAATACGGCAAGAATCATCTGCAAGCGTGAAATTTCTACGCCAATAGCCGACCTTCTGGCAAAGCCGACATTGGTTGGCGATGTTAGGGCCTGAATTTCTAGCAGCAGGGGTCTTGTCCCCTCATATACTGCAGTTACTATTGAGCCTTCAGCATCCTCATCCATACCCTCTAAAAAACTACCGGAAAGGTTGTCTATCTCTAACAGACCCTCCTGAGCCATTTGGAAGGCCCCTATTTCACTAGTTGTCCCGTAGCGATTTTTAAAAGCCCTCAAAATCCGTATTTCCTGGTTTCTCTCTCCTGTGAAGTTTAATACGCAGTCGACCAAATGTTCAATGTTTTTGGGGCCCGCTAATTCACCACTCTTAGTTACATGGGCAACTATAAATATAGGTATATTCCCAGTCTTTCCCATACGCATAAGCTCATTGGAGCAAGCCCTGACCTGGGACACACTTCCAGGGGCAGATTCCAAATTTTCTGTATACATAGTTTGGATTGAATCTATTATGACAAAACAAGGCTTAAGACTGTCTACCGCCACGAATATAGACTCCATATTGGTTTCTGCCATTACGAATAACTTGTCGGAATGGTTGGGACAAACCCGGTTAGCCCGCATTTTTATCTGCTCCTCCGATTCTTCCCCTGTTATGTAAAGTACTGGCTTGCCTTTGGAGGCAATCTTGGATGCTGTCTGGATAATCAGTGTTGATTTTCCTATGCCAGGCTCGCCCGAAATCAAGGTTAAAGATCCTTTGACCAGACCACCACCCAAAACCCTGTTCAACTCCCCAATACCAGTATCCACCCGTGTCCTATCGCCTGATTGTATTTGGGACAAGCTAGTGGCAGTTGCATGTCCCTTGTTAGCAGATGTCCTCCGCCTTTTATCATCAGCTGCTAAAGGGCGAACTATCTCCTCGACCATGGTATTCCATGCCCCACATATGCATTGGCCCATCCACTTGGGGCTCTCGTTGCCACATTCCTGGCATACAAAAATTGTCCTGGTTTTCTTGCTCATCTTATCACCCTAAAAATTAGGGACGGTTTTTTTAACCGTCCCATTGTTTCCTATTCTTCGCTGGTCACTTCTTCAATTATCTTTGTTGCCAAGTGACTTGGAACTTCCTCATAGCGTTCAAACCTCATTGTAAAACTTCCCCTTGCTTGGGTCATAGACCGAAGTATAATGGCGTATTTAAACATTTCTGCCTGAGGCACCTCAGCTATAACCTTCTGTCCGCCTCCATGCTGGGGTTCCATTCCTAAAATTTTCCCCCGTCTCTTGTTCATATCACCCATTACGTCACCCATATAATCATCAGGCACCGTAACCTCAACATACATTACCGGTTCTAGGAGTATGGGCTTGGCCTCTACAATTCCCTTTTTAAAGGCCAGGCTTGCTGCTATTTTAAAGGCCATTTCATTGGAATCCACATCGTGGTAGGATCCATCATAGAGGACAGCCTTAATATTAACCACAGGATAACCTGCCAAGGGGCCTTTCTCCATGCTTTCCCTCAAGCCTTTTTCCACGGCAGGGACATAGTTCTTAGGCACTGAGCCACCGAATAGTTCCTCTGAAAACTCAAAGGTTTCCTGGCTAGGTGAGAATCGAATGTGTACATCCCCGTATTGCCCTGCTCCCCCCGATTGCTTCTTGTGTTTTCCTTGTACATCGGAACTACCTTTTATGGTTTCCCTATATGCAATCTTCTGATCCACCAGCTCCACATCTACCCCATATTTCTCCTTCAACTTGGCCGTAATAATTCCAATTTGAATATCCCCCTGACCCCCGATTAGGGTCTGGTGTATTTCAGCATTCCTCACCATGGTAAAGGAAGGGTCTTCTTCTACTAGCCTAGCTATGCCGGAGCTAATCTTTTCCTCATCACCTTTTGCCTTGGCCTCAACCGCCATATAAAGGGAGGGCTCAGGAAACATCACCGGCGGATATTGGATATAGTTTGCCCTATCGCACAAGGTATCACCCGTCTGTGCGTATTGTAGCTTAGTTGCAGCAACTATGTCTCCCGCTTCTACAGTGGTTACATCTCCCTGGTTTTTACCCCTCAGGTAGAACAGGGTTCCCATTTTTTCATTTTTTTCAGCCCTGGTATTATATAATTCCACCCCCTGGCTAATCTTGCCACTGATGACCTTTATCAAAGAAATTTTGCCTACAAAGGGGTCTGCCAATGTTTTAAAAACGAAGGCTGATATTGGCTCGTTAACATCGGATTTTCTTACCACATCTTCACCCTCAGCATTTTTGCCAGGATAATCCCTATGGTCTGCAGGTATAGGTGCGTATTTTAGTATTGCACTGAGAAATTCCTTGATACCCCTGCCATCTAAGGCACAGCATGTAAGTATGGGCATAATTGAGCGACTAGAGATACCCGACATCAAGCCCTTTGTGAATTCCTCATCTGTGAACTCCTCACCCTCGAAATACTTTTCCAAAAGCTCTTCATCGCTTTCAGCTACAGCTTCAGTAAGGGCCTCTTTTACATCCCCTTCAATGGGTTCGGATAGGACTACTAAGGATGTGCCAAATTTCTCTTTGAGGTCTGCCACCAGCTTATCCACATCAACATTTTCTTTGTCGATTTTATTAATTAGGAAAAACACTGGCAAATCATATTCTTTGCAAGAGTTCCAAGCCTTTTCTGTCCCTACCTGGATTCCGGCAAAAGCATCAACGAGTATTACAGCAGCCTCGCAGGCCCTCAGGGCAGAATTTACATCGCCTATAAAATCGAAGTATCCCGGGGTATCAATGAAGTTAATCTTCATATTGTTATATTCCACAGGCACAACAGTTGCGCTTATAGAATACCCTTTTTCTATCTCCATTTTATCGTAGTCCGAAACGGTATTTCCATCTTCAACCCGCCCAAGCCTACTGATAACACCTGTTGCTAGAAGGGCAGCCTCCAAAAAAGTGGTCTTACCACTACCTCCATGTCCAACAAGTGCAATATTTCTAATTGCATTGCTCGTGTAGCCTTTCATCTAATAGCTCCTTCCTGAAATTATTATTGATCTAAATCCTTCCGGATTATTTACATAACAATAAAATTATATCACTTTATATTGAATATAGCAAAGCAAATTATGACGGTTCTTTGAAGAGGGGAAGCCGGGCCATTACCATAGTAATGACAGCTGCTAAAATCAATCTTCCCAAGGAAATAATCAATACATTGGCCCCAGCATTTGCCCAGATAGCAGTCGTTTCTATAATTCCATGGCATACAAAGAAAAATACCCCTACAAGGATGAAGTCCTTCTTTGGCAGAGGATCCCTTTCATTCATTTCGATAAGGGTACCTGTTCCGTATGTAACTCCCATCACTGTAGCCACCAGGAGGGGCAAAATTGCTTTAGGGCTAACCCCCAATATTTTCGTCACTATAGAAAGGCGGTCTGCCAGCTTTTCCATTATCTTGTAGGCATTTAAAAACTCGACAAGTATCATCAAAGGAATCAAGACTTTAAGCACATTTAAAAAGGTAGACAGGCCACCACCGATGATTTCCTTGATTATTTCGGATACAGGCACCATCATAAAAAAATCCCTCCTATCCCCGCAAGAATCAACCCCACTAGCAAGGCAATACATATTCTAAAAACCACAAATTTTCCCCCTGGGAGGCCAATTTTCTTGCTCAGGGCATACTCCACAGGCAGGGTATGACACACTAGGTTGATCATGGCAATCGTGGTTAGCTCCCAGCCAGTAAAATCAAACTGCACCGCCGCTGCAATTGCAGCGTACTCGTCAGTGAACAAACCAGTTATTATGGGAATTGCAGCATCTGCGGGCAGGCGAAACAAAGCCATCGCCGGCTCAAATACCCTTTGCAAAAAAGGCATGACAGGCGAATATTTAATGATGACCACCAGGGCATAAACAGGCAAAACCACCTTCATGAGCACGAGGGTGGTCTTTATGGCTTTTATGAATCCCCTTTTAACTGTTTCAATCGCTAAATCCATAGATTGTTCCCCGTCTTCAATCTAAAACTCTGCCGACTTGGGTGTCCTTGGAAAGGGTATTACATCCCTTATGTTTGATATTCCCGTGATGTACATAATAATCCTTTCAAAACCAAGGCCATAACCGGAATGCTTAACACCGCCATATTTTCTTAAGTCCAAATACCACCAGTAGTCCTTTTCATTCAATTCCATTTCTCTAATCCGCCTTAACAGCTCATCATGACGCTCTTCCCTTTGACTTCCCCCTATTATTTCTCCTACACCTGGAACTAGTAGGTCCATTGCTGCCACAGTTTTTTTATCCTCATTGAGCCTCATGTAGAAGGCTTTAATCTCTTTGGGATAATTTGTCACAAAGACAGGCTTGTCAAATATCTTTTCAGTTATAAAGCGCTCATGTTCAGTCTGCAGGTCAATTCCCCACTCTACTGGATATTGAAAGTCATTAGCGGATTCCTGTAAAAGTTGAATTGCCTTCGTATAGGTAATCCTTTGAAAGTCGGAATTAACAATGTTTTCAAGTCGATTGAGCAGTCCCTTATCAATAAATTTATTAAAAAATTCCATTTCCTGTGGGGCATGGTCCAGCACATACTGTATTATATACTTAATCATATCCTCTGCCAGGTCCATATTGGTCTCTAAGTCGGCAAAAGCAACCTCAGGCTCTATCATCCAGAATTCGGAAGCATGTCTTGCGGTATTTGAATTTTCAGCCCTGAAGGTCGGTCCAAATGTATATACTTTACTGAAAGCCAAGGCAAAGGCTTCTGCCTCAAGCTGGCCACTAACTGTCAGGTGGGTTGTTTTCCCGAAAAAGTCCCGACTGTTATCAACCATACCCTTTTCTAAACGCGGTGGGGAATCCACATCTAAGGTGGTAACCCTAAACATTTCACCGGCCCCCTCCGCATCGCTACCGGTAATTATCGGAGCATGAACATAGATAAAACCCCTTTCCTGGAAAAATTTATGAATGGCATAAGCCACCAGGGACCTGACCCTGAATGCCGCCGAGAAAGTATTGCTCCTGGGCCGTAAATGTGCTATTTCCCTTAAAAATTCCAGGCTATGCCTTTTTTTCTGCAGGGGATAATCCGAATTGGATTCCGCTTCTATTATAATTTCTTCAGCCTTTATTTCAAAGGCTTGCTTGGCCTCAGGGGTTAATATCAAAGTCCCTGTGACCGTTAAGGCAGCCGCAACCACTGATTTTGCTACAGAGCCGTAATTAGACAAAATCTTTTCCTCGTAGACTACCTGGATAGATTTAAAGCAACTGCCATCGTTTAGCTCAATAAAACCAAACTTATTTGAACTGCGGTTAGTCCTGATCCATCCCCTGATTCTAACTAATTTCCCCTCATAATCCTGGGGGTTATCAAAAATTTCTTTAACTGATACATCTTTCATATTTAACACCTTTATATATTGCTAGCATACGGAATTTTAAAATATCAATAGTTTAAGCGCCAGAAAAATTTCCTTAGAGAGGTTTCATGGTTGGAAAAAGTATAATATCCCTTATAGACGCCGAATCCGTCAATAGCATTATTACCCTGTCTATTCCTATCCCCAGCCCACCGGTAGGCGGCAAGCCAATTTCCAGTGCATCTACAAAATCCTCATCCATAGGATGGGCCTCGTCATCTCCTTTTTCCAACTGGGCCTGTTGGTCTTTAAACCTGTTATATTGGTCTATAGGGTCATTTAATTCGGAGAAGGCATTTGCTATTTCCCAGGTATTTATATAGGCCTCAAACCTCCTGGTAATCCTGGGGTCCTTTGGGTCTCTCTTGGAAAGAGGTGAAATCTCTACTGGATGTCCTGTTATGAAAATTGGCCCATCTAAATGTCTTTCACAATATTCTTCAAATAGTTCAGCCAAAACCAGGCCACGACTCATGGTCTTCCAGCCTTCTAGGTCGTGTTTCTTAGCTACTTCCCTGGCCTCTTCATCCGTTTCTATAAGGCTGAAATCTTCGCCCACCCATTTTTTAACTGCATCCGCCATACACATTCTCGTCCATGGTGGCCTTAAGTCAAATGTTTTGCCCTGGTATTCTATTACCATGGTGCCTAATACCTTTTGAGCTGCTGTAGCAACTACATTTTCAGTAATATCCATCATATCTTCCATGTTGCCATATGCCTGGTAAAGCTCCATGGATGTAAATTCAGGGTTATGGTTCCTATCCATACCTTCATTTCTGAACATCTTACCCATTTCGTAGACCCGGTCCATGCCACCAACAATCAAGCGCTTTAAATAAAGTTCATTGGATATCCTAAGTTTAAGCTCGATATCCAAGGTGTTATGGTGGGTGCTGAAGGGTCTAGCATTTGCACCCCCTGCTACTGTGGTGAGAATTGGAGTATCTACCTCAAGAAAGCCCCTGCCCTCCAGATAGTCCTTTATCTCCTTTATAATTTTGGACCGCTTGATAAAGGTATCCTTGACATCAGGATTAACGATTAAGTCTATATATCTTTGCCTATATCTTATATCTGTATCTTTAAGACCGTGCCATTTATCGGGAAGTGGCTGCAAGGCCTTTGTAAGCAAGACCAGTCTCTTGCACTTTATGGATTTTTCACCGTGCCTTGTCAGAAAAACTTCTCCCTCAATTCCTACTATATCCCCGATATCATATGTTAAAAATACCTGATATTCTTCTGGTGTAATGAGATCCTGCCTGATGTAAACCTGAATTTTACCCTGCTTGTCCTGTATATCAATAAAGGAGGCCTTGCCCATCTGCCTTTTGGCCATTATCCTCCCTGCTAGCGATACATCCTTACCTTCCATGGTCTCAAACTTGTCCTTGATGTCTCCGCTATGATCGGTAACATCCCATGTTTCCTCTAAAAAAGGGTTTCTCCCCATAGCTTGAAGTTTTTCCAACTTTTCCCGGCGAATACCCCTCTGTTCGCTAATGTCCTCTTCCGCTTCCTCATTCAGGTCCCTATTGTTTACCTCATCCCTGCCTTTTTCTTCTTTCATACTTCTTCCTCCCTGCCCCTTGTCCAGTAGTACACTTCATCCCTTTACCGTTTTATAGATATCAAGAATTTCGTAACGAACTACTCCATCTGGAACATTTACCTCTGCTACATCTCCTATTTTCTTCCCAAGGAGTTGTTTGCCTACCTCTGACTCATTTGATATTTTCCCTTCAAAAGGGTCGGCCTCCGTTGAACCTACTATTGTAAAATCTATTACATCACCGGTCGGCAATTCTTTTATTTTAACATTTAGGCCCACATTAACCTGGTCATCCGATATTTCTTCGTGGTCCAAAATCTTTGCGTTTCTAATCATATGTTCGTATTTCATTATTCTGTCTTCAAGTTCGGCCTGCTCATTCTTTGCAGCATCGTATTCAGAGTTTTCAGAGATATCCCCATATGAAATAGCTTCTTTAATCCTTTCAGCTACTTCTTTTCTTTTTACCGATACCATATCGTCGTATTCAGCAATGATTTTATCATAACCATCTTGTGTTAATAAAATAGTTCCTGACATAGAATTTCTCCTCCAGTTCGGCGAAGGAGGCAAATAAATTGCCTCTTCAAATAATTTTTTTATATTTTATTGTGTTGTAAGATTATATGCTTTTTCCCCATCTATATGCGGATAATTGTACATTATGCTTGCTGGAAAGTCAAGGTAATTTCAGCCTGACTGAGGACCCAAACCCCTTAAAATACCATGTATATCCCCTACTGTACTGACCTTGTTTATTCGACTTCTTAACTGGGCAATACCTTCCATTCCTTTAAGGTACCATCCTATATGTTTGCGCATTTCTTGTAGGCCACGTCTTTCACCTTTTTCCAAAATCAGCAAGTCCATATGATTTTTAATCATTTGAATTTTTTCTTCAATAGATATAAGCCTATTTTCCCCATCGATAGCATCCTTAAATATCCATGGATTGCCCAAAGCACCCCTGCCTATCATAAGGAAATCACAAGCTGTTTCGTC
Organism: uncultured Oscillospiraceae bacterium; assembly: GCA_964567325.1. Taxonomy (GTDB): domain Bacteria; phylum Bacillota; class Clostridia; order Peptostreptococcales; family Anaerovoracaceae; genus UBA1426. The sequence continues at coordinate 5,128 of CAZMMB010000013.1, read as the reverse complement.
CAGCATTCTTCTGGCATCATCACCGCTATATATATCCCCGTTACCTATAAGGGGGATTATCAAGCGGGACTTTAAGTTAGCAATTGCTTCCCAGTCGGCCTTTCCGCTATACATTTGCTCCCTTGTTCTGGCATGCAAGGTTAAGGCAGATGCCCCAGCATCCTCCATCCTTAAAGCAAACTCCTTGTAGTTGATATTGTTGTCATCCCAGCCAAGCCTGCACTTAACACTTATCGGCTTTGGGGCCCGACCCAATTCTTTAGCGACTTGCCTCTCCGCTTCAACCATGGACTCCACTATTTTAGCTGCGAGGATTGGATTTTGCATGAGGGCGGCACCCTCGCCATTTTTCGTTACTTTAGCTACCGGACATCCCATATTTATATCTATCATGCAGTTATCTGCCCGGGCCAATTTCTTGACAGCCCAGGCCATTATATCAGGATCAGATCCGAAAAGTTGATAGGCGATAGGAACTTCTTTCTGGCTGAAACATAAGAGTTCCTCAGTCCTCCTACCATCATAATAAAGCCCCTTAGCGCTGACCATTTCTGAATATACTAAAGCTGCCCCCTGTTCTTTGCACAGCTGACGGAAAGAACTACCAGTTACTCCCGCCAAAGGTGCAAGGAAAAAAGGATTATCAAATTCTACTTTCCCAATCCTGGGCCACTTAGCCTTTTCCATAACATTTCCCACCAATTAGAGCTTGCTGAACGATTCATAAAGGCCTATATTTACAATGCTATGGCCATTATGAGTTTGAGCAAATAAACCATTTTAGATGTAAAGCTTCTAAATGGTTTATTTTCGCTTGAATTATAAACCATTTCTCATCAAAAACCAATGATGCAAATGAATTCATAAACCATAATTTAGACTTCGTCTATTTATAGTTTATATTATCCTGATTTATAAACCATTTTCTAGCTTACCCTTTTAAATGGTTTATATTATTAATATTTACTAACCCAACCCCACAAGTCAGAGGAGTTATCTTATAGGTCTAATACAAAAGCAACCGAAGGCAGAAAACGAATCCGGTTGCTTGCTATGACATAACTACTGTCTAACTATTACAGGTTAATAACCACCGAACATTGACAGCAATACACCCGCTGCTACCGCTGAACCTATGACCCCGGCCACGTTAGGTCCCATGGCATGCATTAAAAGGTAGTTTCCAGGCAATTCTTCCTGGCCAACCTTCTGGGACACCCTGGCTGCCATAGGTACTGCTGATACACCTGCAGAACCTATAAGCGGGTTAATAGTTCCTCCGGAAAGGGCATTCATTATTTTAGCTATGAGTAAGCCTCCCGCTGTTCCAATCATAAAGGCAACAATTCCCAAAGCAAGGATCTGTATCGTATCTATAACGAGGAATGTGGGCCCAATCGCCGAGGCTCCCACAGAGGTCCCCAGCAGTATGGTTACAACATTAATGAGACCATTAGCAGTCGTATCGGATAACCTCAAAGTTTTTCCTGACTCTTTAAATAAGTTGCCCAGCATGAGCATTCCTACCAAGGGTGCTGCTGGTGGCAGTATTAAGGTTACAAGGGTTGTGACCATTATTGGGAATATAATCTTTTCCCTCTGGCTCACAGGCCTGAGCTGTTGCATCTTTATAGTTCTTTCCTTCTTAGTAGTTAAGAGCCTCATTATAGGTGGCTGAATCACTGGGACTAAAGCCATATAGGAATATGCTGCCACAGCAATAGCACCTAGCAAGTGAGGGGCTAATTTAGTAGTTATAAAAATAGCCGTCGGCCCGTCAGCACCCCCGATGATGCCGATAGACCCAGCCTCCTGGGCATTGAACCCTGCCAATAAAATGGCACCTAAAAAGCTTGTGAAAATCCCAAATTGAGCCCCTGCCCCCATAAGTAATGACCTTGGGTTGGCTATTAAAGGACCGAAGTCCGTCATGGCCCCTACCCCCATAAAAATTAGGGGAGGCAGGATTCCCATCTTGTTAAGTTGATAAAACCAATAGAAAAGCCCACCCTCTTCGAACATGCCCGATATAGGCAGGTTCGATAAGAGCATTCCAAAGGCAATAGGTACTAATAGCAACGGCTCAAATCCATGGTGTATGGCAAGATATAGAAACAAGAGTGCCACAATTATCATTATGCCGCTCTTGTAATCCATATTTAAAATACCTGTGGTTTGGATAAAATCAAACAGGGTACTTAATATCATTTTTATCTCTCCCTTTCTATATTATCATAGGGCCTTGCTTCGCCCACCACTCACTTTATTTAAGGGAGATCATGAAATCGCCGGTGTTAACAGATGCACCTTTTACCACGGCTATCGTGTCAACAACGCCGGCCCTAGGTGCCATTATTTCGTTCTCCATTTTCATAGCTTCTAGCATAATTAAAACCTGACCGTCCGCTACGGAATCCCCCGGTTTGACCAATATATCTAATATGGTTCCAGGCATTGGGGCTTCTATCTGCATAGCATCTCCCGAAGGGGCTGCAGCTGGTGCTGGGGCAGCAGGAGCCGCTGGAGCAGCCGGAGCTGGTGCTGCTGGAGCAGGGGCCGCTACCGGCGCAGGTGCAACCGCCGCTGAGGGTGTTGATCCGCCAACTTCCTCTACTTCAACTGCATAAGCCACGCCATTTACAACTATATTGTATTTTTTCATTTTTTCTATCTCCTTATTGTGTTATTTCATATATTTCACAAATAATCGCTTTTATAAAACTAGCTAGAACCTCCTGCTTTCTACACAGTCCCCTGAGCCTGCCACATTCCATGTGGGCCGGCTACCGGAAATCCTTTGAATCTTGCTAATCCTAAGCTTACTTAAAACATCCGGTCCCTGGCTGGCAGCTATAGCTGCCATAAGCACTGCTATTATTTCACTTCCACCTTCAGTATCTACCGTCACCTTTGAGTCAGTCCGAGCCCCCGAGGGGGTTACGGCAACAGCAGGTGCCTCCTTAGCTTTTGCAGCAACCGCCGCAGCCTTCTGCTCGCTTTTCATTATCAGTTTAGATGTCAGGGCAATTACACCCCAAAGCATTACCAAGATAACGAATGTAGTCCCCATTCCCATCAATGTGGTTATTAGACCACCGATGGCCTTTTCACCAAGAGAAAGATCGTAAAATAAAGCGGGATCTGCAAAGCGTTCCATCAAACCTAATTCATGCATATCTACACCTCCTAAAGTGGAATATTCCCATGTTTCTTAGCGGGTAGCGACTCTCGTTTGGAGGCCAGCATATCAAAAGCACTTATAACCCGCTGTCTGGCTGTAGCAGGCTCTATTACATCATCTACATATCCCATCTCCGCTGCCTTATATGGATTGGAGAACTTATCCTCGTATTCGGCTATCTTTTCCTGTCTCTTTGCAATGGGATCTTCAGCATCTTTTATATCATTTTTAAATACAATATTGGCTGCTCCCTCAGCTCCCATAACAGCAATTTGCGCGCTGGGCCATGCGAGTACCATATCTGCACCCAACTCTTTATTACACATGCCTATATAGGCTCCGCCATAGGCTTTTCTTACAATCATGGTCACCTTTGGCACGGTGGATTCGCTATAGGCATAGAGCAACTTAGCCCCGTGACGAATGATTCCACCATGTTCCTGGGCTGTACCCGGCAAGAATCCCGGTACATCTACAATTGTTAACAGGGGGATATTAAAGGCATCGCATCTTCTTACGAATCTTGCAGCCTTGTCTGAGGCATTAATATCAAGACATCCTGCAACCACCCTGGGTTGGTTGGCTATAACCCCTACCGTTTGGCCATCCATTCGGATAAAACATGTTACCATATTCTTTGCATAATGTGGCATCACATCGTAAATTATTTCATTATCGGCCATTTTGCGAATAATATCATAAACATCATAAGCCTTGTTGGGATTCTCTGGTATTATTTCATTAAATTCAGGAATCATCCGGTTAGGATCGTCGTTAGAACTGTATGCCGGGGCTGTTTCCAAATTATTAGATGGTAAATAGCTGAGTAGATCCCTAACCCTCTTTAGGGTATCCTCATCATCATTTCCAATAAAGTGTGCAACACCACTGATGGAGTTGTGGGTCATGGCGCCACCTAGGGCTTCCGGAGATATATCCTCTCCTGTTACAGTCTTTATAACCTGTGGACCCGTAATGAACATCTGGCTGGTCTTATCTACCATGAAGACAAAGTCCATAATAGCTGGCGAATATACAGCGCCACCAGCGCAAGGCCCCATGATTACTGCTATTTGGGGGATTACACCTGATGAAATAGTGTTGTTATAGAATATCTTGCCAAAGCCTGAAAGGGAATTTACCCCCTCCTGTATTCTGGCACCACCAGAATCGTTAAGTCCAACTATTGGGGCCCCCATTTTTAGTGCCATGTTTTGCACCTTTACTATTTTTTCCGCATGATATTCCCCTAAGGACCCACCAAGCACCGTGAAATCCTGGGCAAATGCATACACCAATCTCCCGTCTACGGTGCCGTATCCTGTAACTACACCATCGCCGGGGGCCTTAACCTCTGCCATTCCAAAATTGTTACTTCTGTGATGAACAAAGGTGTCCATTTCAACGAAGCTTCCCTCATCAAACAGCAGGCCTATTCTCTCTCTAGCTGTGAGTTTACCCTTGGCATGCTGATCGTCGATTCGCCTCTGTCCACCGCCAAGCTCTAACGCTTCTTTTTTACTGCGCAGATCTTCAATCTTGTTCATAGATTTTCCTCCTAAGCTTGTTTTTATAACCACTATAATAATATTAACATACGGTGAAATAGAAGGTTTTTCGGCATACATAAGAAATGCGAATCCTACAAATTCACACACATTGTAATATATAACATAACTAAAAAAATATCAAGGTTTCCATACAATATTAAATAATATTAGGCCTAATAATCATCGGGATCATCTTCCTGATAATTCTCACTGTCATCGTCAGTAAAATCCCCATCATTATAATCGTCATCTGGGTCGCTTTCATCATCGTCGGAATAGTCTGAATCGTCGGCCTCCTCCAGCTCGGCTAGGTGCTCTGCAGCCTCCTTGGCATTGTTGACCTCTATGCTCTTTGCATACTCTTCATTTAAAACCGCGCCACCAACAGCCACTTTGC
>CAZMMB010000012.1:5729-13655 GCA_964567325.1 uncultured Oscillospiraceae bacterium | reverse complement strand
CAAACTGATCCCCTACTAGGAAATGTATCGGTTATAGGGGAAATTTCAAACCTTAAGTACCATGGATCAGGTCATGTTTTTTTCACCTTAAAGGACGACCAGTGTAAACTATCCTGTTTTTTACCTTCTGATACAGCGAAAAGGCTTCGCTATGAGCTGGTTGAGGGTATGCTGGTCACAGCATCAGGATACATATCTGTATACGACAAGGGGGGAACCTATTCACTAAACATTAGGGATGTGAGCATTAGCGGTACAGGAAGCCTTTCCATGGCTTTTGAGGCCCTCAAGGTTAAACTCCATAAGGAAGGCCTTTTCGATAGCCGTCACAAAAAAACAATCCCTCCTTTCCCTAAACAGATTGCACTCATAACGTCTGAAACCGGTGCTGCTGTTAGGGACATTTTGAAAATCATTAGACAGCGGAACAATGTTGTAAGGATTATCCTCTTCCCCAGCCTGGTCCAGGGGCCTGATGCCGCTAAGGATATTGCCTGGGCAATAGAAGAGGTTAATAGGTTTTTCCCCGAAACAGACCTGATAATCACGGGGAGGGGGGGTGGCTCTATCGAGGAGCTATGGGCCTTTAATGAAGAAATTGTGGTAAGAAGTATTTTTCTTTCACAAATTCCCGTCATAAGCGCAGTAGGCCATGAAAGTGACTTCACCTTATCCGATTATGTTGCCGACAAGAGGGCGGCTACGCCTACTGAAGCCGGCCAGCTAGCGGTACCTAGCATTGATGAGTTAAATTCCATAATTAATATAACAGCCCTAGAACTTTTGGGCAGGCTAGATCAAATTTTAAAGCTCCTAGAACTGAAGGTGGATCAGTATAACATGGCAGGGCTGAGGGAGCATGTGTCTGGAAGAATTACATTTGCAAAGATGAAAACACAGGTCCTAATCAAGGATTTATTTCATGGTATGGAAAAGAGCCTGTTTGAAAAAACATCCCTGCTAGAAAGCCTTGAAAGGGAGCTTAGGACCCTTAATCCATATTCAATAATGGCTAGGGGATATGTTGTTTTGTTGGATGAAAAGGGTAGCTTCCTTGGCTCATTAAAGGATGTAAAAAGAGGGGATTTATTGACGATATTGCACAAAGATGGTAAAATTATAAGTTCAGTAAGGGATATTAAGGAGGGGTCCTATGGCAAAGAAAATTCTTAGCTTCGAAGCTGCCCTGAAAGGATTGGAAGACTCTTTAGAGGCGGTAAAATCCGATAACACATCGCTAGAGGAACTTTTAGTTCGATTCGAAGAAGGAATGGACTACTATGAAAAATGTAAGGAGCATTTAACTGCAGCAAATAAAAAAATTCAGGTATACGATAAAATGAAGCAAGAATTATCGGATTTTAGTGAATAGGATGTTTTAGCATCTATTTTGAAGGGCGGGAAAAAATGTTTAATGATTATTACAATAGATATAAAAACTTAATTGACAACCATATCTTAGGTTTTCTGCCTGAATTGGACCAGTACAGTGGCACCTTGTACGAATCTATAAAGTACAGCCTGCTTTCCGGAGGCAAGCGTATCCGTCCTGTCCTCTTATTAGCAGCGGCTGAATTTTGTGGATATGACATAAACCTGTCTTTGCCCTATGCCATTGCTGTGGAATACATCCATACTTACTCATTGATTCACGATGATTTACCCTGCATGGATGATGATGATCTTCGCCGGGGTAAGCCGACTAACCACAGGGTTTTCGGTGAGGATTTTGCAATATTGGCTGGAGATGGTTTACTCACAACGGCCTCGGAAGTCATGATGAGGGACATGTTCCTTTATTTTGATAATCCTGATAAGCTTAAATGCCGTGTCAGGGCAGCATTTGAAATAATTAAAGGGTCGGGTTGCCGGGGCATGGTAGCCGGTCAGGTGGCTGATATAGAATCCCAGGGAATGAAATGTTCAAATGAATTTATCGAATATATTCATTTCAATAAAACAGCCTCTTTAATTGTTGCATCTCTAAGGGCAGGTGTTCATTTGGCCGATGGAGAAAAAGAAAGATTGGATGCCCTAACAGCCTATGGTGAGGCTATTGGCTTGGGCTTTCAAATATCAGATGACCTGCTAGATATATACGGAGACCCAGAAGAAACCGGCAAGAGCCGGGGAAGTGACAAGGCTAAATCAAAATGCACATTTCCTGAAATTTTTGGTGTGGAGGAATCTAGGCAACGCCTAAGAGACTTAACCGACCGGGCCCTAGAAAGTGTAGCCCCCTTCTATGATGAAGCTGAATTTTTCACAGCTTTTGCAAACATGTTAGCCAAAAGGAATAAATAGGAGCAATATTTGATGAAGCGTTTACATGAATATAATTTTCCCAAGGATCTAAAAGAAATGTCTTTAAAGGAATTAGACCTTTTATCCTATGAGATAAGGGATTTTTTAATAGAAAAAGTATCTGTAAGTGGAGGGCATATAGCGTCTAATTTAGGGGTCGTAGAACTATCTATTGCCTTACACAAAATATTTGATAGCCCAGAGGATAAAATAATCTGGGATGTAGGCCATCAAGCCTATGTTCATAAAATCCTTACAGGGAGGGCAAAATCTTTCCATACCCTCAGGTCCCTAGATGGTATTGCGGGCTTCCCAAGAAAAAAAGAAAGCCCACACGATATGTATGATGCGGGGCATGCTAGCACCTCTATATCCATTGCCTCGGGCTATGCGGTAGCTCGTGACCTTAAAGGTGAAAAAGGAGAGGTCATTGCAGTAATTGGCGATGGAGCCATGACCGGTGGAATAGCCTTTGAGGCACTAAATAATGCAGGTAATTCCCCGTCCAAGCTCATAGTTATATTAAATGATAACGAGATGTCCATTGATAAAAACGGTGGAGGACTTTCCCAACACCTAGGAAAATTACGGTCGTCCAAAGCTTATTTAGAATTTAAAAAACAATTAAAAAAGCTTTTAAAAGGCATGCCCTTGGTTGGCAACAGCCTCTATTCAGGCCTTGAACATATAAGGGATACCGTCAGGTACGCCCTTATACCAGGTGCAATTTTTGAAAGCTTTGGTTTTAAATACTTCGGTCCTGTAGACGGCCACAATCTGGAGGAAATAATTGAAGTCCTTAATATTGCAAAAGTTTTGCAAGGACCCATTCTTTTACACCTAGTGACAAAAAAAGGGAAGGGCTACAGAAAGGCTGAAAAAAATCCCTCTAGATTTCATGGGCCACCCCCCTTTGATCCAGATACCGGGGATTTTTCATCGAAAGAAACCAGCCCCTCATATTCACAGATAGCTGGAAAGAAGTTGCTTGAACTGGCTGAAAGGGATGAAAAAATTCTAGCTATTACCGCAGCTATGATGAAGGCAACAGGCCTGATGCCCTTCCATGAGGCTTTTCCGGACAGGGTTTTTGATGTGGGAATAGCTGAACAGCATGCGGTATCTTTTGCTGCAGGCCTAGCCCATGCTGGATATAGACCTTTTGTGGCAATTTATTCAACCTTTCTTCAAAGGGCCTATGACCAGATAGTTGAAGATGTCTGCATTCCAGGTCTGCCGCTTATATTCCTTGTGGATAGGGCGGGAAATGTAGGCAACGATGGGGAAACCCATCACGGGGTCTTTGATTTTTCCTACCTATCCTCCATGCCTGGAATGACAATCCTAGCCCCAAAGGATGGGAAAGAACTACAGGCTATGATGGATTATGCCCTGACCCTTAAAAACCCATGCGCTATAAGATATCCAAGGGGGAGGGCAGCAGATCTTTCTCACTTAGCTGATAATTATCTTATTGATGGTGGATGTGAAATTTTAAGATCAGGAAAAGATGTCAGCATTGTGGCTATAGGAAAAATGGTTGAATACGCCCTCCTGGCTTCGGATAAATTATCTGATAGGGGTATAGGATCTGATATAATCAATGCTAGGTTTTTAAAGCCAATGGATCTAGAGAAAATTATCAGCTCCATCAAAAAAACAAATACCCTAGTCACCCTAGAAGATAATTCCCTAACCGGGGGACTGGGATCCAACTTACTGACCCTCCTATCTGAAAGGGAGCTGTATGGTTTTAGGCACCTGGGCTTGGGATGGCCGGATAAATTTATAGAGCATGGTGATACGGAACTGCTATTTGAACGATATGGATTGGATGCTAATTCATTGGCTGAAAAGGTGTGTGACTTTATTGAAAGAAAGACTTGATGTTCTCTTGGTTCGCCTAGGCTATTTTGAATCCCGTGAAAAAGCAAAAGCCGCCATAATGGCTGGCCTTATTTATGTAGATAATAGGCTCAGTGATAAGGCAGGGACACCAACAAAGGAAACATCAGATATCCAAGTCAAGCATAACCCCTGCCCTTATGTGGGAAGGGGAGGACTTAAACTTAAAAAGGCTATAGATGAATTCCGTTTGAATCTTTATGGCTTAACCGCCATGGATATGGGGGCTTCCACAGGAGGGTTTACTGATTGCATGTTGCAAGAAGGGGTGTCTAAGGTATACGCTGTAGACGTAGGCTATGGACAATTGCACTATAGACTCAGAAATGACCAGAGAGTCGTAAACATGGAAAGGGTTAATATCAGATACCTTGATCCATCTGAAATAGAAGATAAAATGGACTTTATAAGCATCGATGTTTCCTTCATTTCCCTTAAATTAATCCTGCCTGTAGCAGCAGAGCTTTTAAAAAAAGATGGGATTATAATATGCCTGGTTAAACCACAGTTCGAAGCAGGCAGGGAAGAGGTTGGAAGACATGGGTTAGTGAAGGATAAAGCCAGCCACCTAAAAGTAATTCAAGATGTAATTGGCTACGGCAAATCCAATAACCTTTCGGCAAATGGCCTGACCTGGTCTCCGATTACAGGTGCAAAAGGAAATATAGAATATTTATTAATGTTTGAAAAAAAGGCCAGGCAAAATCAACTAAATTTGAAATCAACAATAGATGCAGCCTATAGTGCCTTGTATTAATTTTACCTTTAGGAGTGAAGAGATGTCGCTGACACCCATGATGCAGCAGTATGTCGATATAAAAAAAGAATATAGTGATGCAATTCTTTTTTTCCGTTTAGGGGATTTTTATGAGATGTTTTTTGAGGATGCTATTATAGCCTCCAAGGCAATGGAAGTTACCCTGACAGGGAAAAGTTGTGGCCTAGAGGAAAGGGCACCTATGTGCGGTGTTCCCCATCATGCAGCCGACCAATACATTACTAAACTAATAGAAAAAGGATTTAAAGTTGCCATTTGTGAACAAGTGGAGGATCCAGCTACGGCCAAGGGAATAGTTAAACGAGAAGTTGTTCGAGTGGTTACCCCGGGTACAGCCATGAGTGGGTCTTTACTCAATGAAAAGGACAATAACTATTTAGCTATCGTATATCTTGGTGAAAAATCTGCTGCTATCGCTTTTTGCGACCTATCGACAGGAGAAATTGCTGTTACAAAATCCTTGGATCAAAAAGCAGAGGATGATATATTAAATGAAATAATTAAAATATCGGCTAAAGAGGTTATGGTTTTTGCTAATGATGACCTTGGGGCAGGTGAGATTGTAGACAGTCTAGAAAAATTCACTGATGCCTATGTAACCGCATTACCTTCAACTTATTGCAAGCTATTACATGCTGAAAAGAAAATATTATCACAATTCAATGTTACATCCCTGGTGGGTATAGGCTTGTCAGACCTACCCATGTCCGTAATGGCCTTGGGAGCACTGCTTACATATTTACATGAAACTCAAAAGCAAGACCTTACCCATATCAGGAATCTTACAATTTTGGATTCTTCAACTTATATGTCTTTAGACAAAGCCACCATAAAGAATTTAGAATTGACAGAAAGCCTCTTTGAGAAAAAGCTTCAAGGTTCTTTAATGGGAATTTTAGATAAAACCAGAACCGCCATGGGATCTCGCAAAATGAAAAAATGGCTAAGACAACCTTTGAATGAGATTTCCTCAATATGTCAACGCTTAAACGCAGTTGAATTGGCCTATGATAATATACTGCTAAGAAATGATATAAGGGAACATCTAAAGCAGGTTTACGATCTTGAGCGCCTAATTGGAAGAATTGCTTATGGGAATACTAATGCAAGGGATTTATTGTCTCTTAGAAATTCAATTGGGGTCATTCCAGATATTAAAGAAAGCTTGAAGAATTGTGGGTCAGCATTGTTAGAGAAGTTAGAAAGTGAAATGGATGATCTTTCGAACCTGTGTTCTCTCGTAGACAATTCAATTGACCCGGAAGCACCTTTTACGGTTCGAGAAGGGGGTTTAATCAAGGAAGGTTATTCGGAAGAGCTAGATGAGCTTAAGAATTCCATCAAAGGTGGTCAGGAATGGATATCCAACTTGGAAGAATCCGAGCGAAACAGAACATCAATCAAAAGTCTAAAGGTTGGTTTTAATAAAGTCTTTGGATACTATATTGAAATTACAAAATCTAACCTCCATATGATTCCTGAAGATTACATAAGGAAACAGACTTTGGTAAACAGTGAACGCTTCATAACACCGGAACTTAAAGAAGTGGAGAGCATAGTCTTGAATGCTGAGGTCAAAATCAACCAGTTGGAATATGAACTTTTCCAAGCTATCCGGCAGAGGTTGCAAGATTTTATAGAGCCTATTCAGAGGACATCGTCTGCAATTGCTGCCTTAGATGTCTTGTTTTCATTTGCCCAGGTAAGCAGCAACTTAGCCTATGTTAAACCACAGGTGGTAGATTCGGATATATTGCAGATTGAAAAAGGTAGACATCCTGTGCTTGAAGAGGTGGGGGATGGTCTCTTTGTTAGCAATGACCTATACATGGACTGTAAAGATCAGAGCATGCTCCTTATAACGGGACCAAATATGTCGGGTAAGTCTACATATATGCGTCAAACTGCTTTAATAGTATTGATGGCTCAGGCAGGCTGTTTTGTCCCTGCCGATAAGGCAATAATAGGCCTTGTAGATAGAATATACACCAGGATTGGTGCATCGGATAATTTGGCAAGGGGACAGAGTACTTTCTTTGTGGAAATGAGTGAATTGGCCTACATTCTAAATACCGCTACAGAAAGGAGTCTAATAATCTTAGATGAGATAGGTAGGGGGACCAGTACTTACGACGGATTATCTATTGCGTGGGCTGTGATAGAATATTTATGCGGTCCCTTGCGAAAATACCGGACCCTTTTTGCTACCCATTATCACGAGTTGACGACCTTAGAGAATCAAATAGCCGGGGTAAAGAACTTAAATGTAGATGTTTTGGAACAGGATGGCGATATAGTATTCCTCCACAAAATTATTGAAGGTAGCACCAGTAAAAGTTATGGAATTCATGTGGCTAAGCTGGCTGGGGTTCCCGAATCTGTTCTTTTAAGGGCTAGGGACAAGCTTTCTGACCTTGAAAAGGGTTCCTCTATAGTTATAGAGGATTCTACTCCAGAGGAACAAATTTCCCTGTTTGATTTTGTTCCAAATCCTGTTTTAGAAAGGTTAAAGAAACTAGACCTTATGGACTTGACCCCATCCCAAGCATTCGGTATTTTGGAGGAGATGAAAAATGCGGCAGATGAATAAGATTAACCTGCTTCCTCAAAATATTTCGGCCAAGATTGCAGCAGGAGAAGTGGTAGATAGGCCTTTCTCTATTGTGAAGGAGTTAGTTGAAAACTCAATTGATGCAGGCGCTGATAACATTGTGGTGGAAATAAAAAATGGGGGTAAAAGCTATATAAGGGTAAGCGACAATGGGGAAGGGATTCCGACGGACCAAGTGAAAAAGGCATTTCTCCGTCATGCAACTAGTAAAATTGTAAACATGGAAGACCTGGATACACTTGATACTTTAGGCTTTCGGGGCGAGGCCCTGGCAAGTATAGCAGCTGTGTCTAGGGTAGAACTTGTAACTAAGGTTGAAGATGAGAGC
>CAZMMB010000012.1:2560-5719 GCA_964567325.1 uncultured Oscillospiraceae bacterium | reverse complement strand
TTGAAGGTGGGCATTTTGGCGAACACAAGCCTATAGGGTGTCCCGAAGGCACAACTATAATCATTAGGGATGTCTTTTATAACACTCCGGCAAGGCTTAAATTCATGAAATCCGATGCCAGTGAAGCCACTTTAATAATCGATTTCCTTTCTAAGATGGCCTTAGCCTATCCAACCATAAGCTTCCGAGCCATAAACAATGGCACGGCCCTTTTTTCCACTAGGGGAAATGGCAAAATCTACGACAATATAATTAGCATCTATTCCAAGCAAATAGGGACTAGGCTTATCCAAATAGATGAAAAAGATGGGGATTATCATATTCAGGCCTATATTTCCCCAACAGACACCCATAGGGCAAGCAGGAAAAGCCAGGTATATTTTGTTAATGGAAGGAGCATAAGCAATAAGCTATTGGAAGAGGCTGTTGCTGACGCTTACCGTGAAAGGATTCCTCAGGGGAGATTTCCCTTGATTTATTTGTTCCTTAAACTTCCTCAAAGCCATCTAGACGTAAACATTCATCCTAATAAAAAGGAGATAAGGTTTGACCATGAGGAAAGGCTTACAAGTTTCGTAAGTTCTGCCCTTTTGAAAGGACTGAGATCCACAGAGGGGTTACCGGACATAAAGCTAAAGACACCATTCAAACTCGCTGAAAGGCCAAGTCTAGAAAATAAAGACAAACAAGAGGCAGGCAAAGAACTGGCAGGGGAAAAGTCAAGACAAGAGCAGGTTAACATAAAAAATTTACTGTCAACACTTAGAAATGAAGGCCGTCAGGAGCCCAATCTAAGGAATTCTGAAAAGCATGAGATGGAAAATGTGGACAATAGGAAGGTAAATGAGCAAGGACCAGCTTATGACTTTGATAAATTCCAAGGCCAGCGATATGAGCCGGTGGCAGTGGGTCAATTGGAGCCTTTAGGATCTGTCTTTGCAACATATATAATAGCTATCGATGAATCCAAGCTTTATTTGATAGACCAACATGCCGCCCACGAAAGAATCTTTTACGAAAGGCTTTTAAGGCAGTTTGAATCCCAAGAAAAAGATATTCAAATGCTGTTGAGCCCCATAATTTTAGATATTTCCCCTAAGGCCACAGCAGGTGCAGAACTTTGGATGGACCAACTAAAAAATATGGGCTTTGATATGGAGATGTTTGGAATTAGGGCTTTACGCATAAGGGGGATTCCATCCTTTATGGAATTGGAGGAGGCGGAGAATTTCCTGTATACTTTCGTCGAGGATGCTAGCATCCATATAAGTGGTATTAGTGTTGAGAAATTAGATAGAATAATTAGCAAGTCATGCAAGACTGCCATCAAGGGCAATAATTTGTTAAAACTGCATGAAATGAAGGTTCTTTTGCAGGAATTGGCGTCTGCAGAAAATCCTTTTTCCTGTCCCCATGGAAGGCCCACTATGCTGGTGCTTTCTAAAGGGGATGTCGAAAGAATGTTTAAAAGGACCTAGAAATGAAAAAACTGATAGTAGTGGTAGGCCCCACAGCTGTGGGTAAAACTAAATATGCATTGTATATAGGCCAGAGGCTGGGCGGAGAAATCATATCTGCAGATTCTATGCAAATTTACAAAGACATGAATATTGGCAGTGCAAAGCCCACAAAGGAAGAACTTAAAATAGTTCCCCATCATCTGGTAGATGAAATAAGCCCATTTAGTCAGTGGTCTGTTGCAGATTACCAAAGGCTGGCGCGAAATCATATAAGAGATATTTTTGAACGGGGGAGTCAGCCTATCGTTTCCGGGGGTACCGGACTCTATGTTAATTCACTTATATACCAAATGGATTTTGCATCTTATAAAGCAAATCCAGATTTAAGGAATGAGCTCCATGATATAGCTAATAGATTAGGGGGAGGGGCCCTCCATGAGAGACTGAACCGTATAGACCCAGTAACGGCCTCAAGGATCCATCCAAATAATATAAAAAAACTGATAAGGGCTATTGAATTAGCGGAATCAGGTAGGGGCTTGGATAGTTTCAGCAAATCTTTTATCAAAAGCAAGGATTATGAATCTATAATAATAGGACTGAATCGGCCAAGAGAAATTCTATATGAAAGAATTGATAGAAGGGTCGATGTAATGATGGAGATGGGCCTTTTGGAGGAAGTGAAAGGTCTGATAGGGCAGGGACTTACGGAAGACCATAATTCCATGAAAGGCATTGGATATAAAGAGCTCATAGCCTATATTAAGGAGGAGTATAGCCTTGACAATGCAATAAGTCTTATAAAACAACGTTCCCGAAACTATGCAAAACGCCAAATAACCTGGTTTAAGCGCTATGATAACATTAGATGGTATGATATTTGTGAAAATGAAGACTTCTGCACTATCGCAGATGATATAACCAACACTATTTTAAATTTGATGGAAGGAGTTGATTTCCATTAAGAACAAGAGAATCGTCCTACATAATCAAGGTAAAAAACCGGACAACATACTCAGAAAAGAATTAAAAATAAAGGCAAGCTGTGACGAAATTGAAAAAGAACTACCAAGTTTTATGCGTGGATTTTTTTCCTACCTGAGGGGAAATGTACTCCCTATGACCAGGTTGGCATATCTGCGGGACATACAATTCTTTTGCAATTATTTGATTGGCGAAACTGATTTGACTGGGGCAAATAAAATAAAAGATTTAAGGGAAACTGATTTCGAAGGTATTCAGGGGGCGGATATAAACATATTTTTAGATTACTGCCGGAGCTATACTGTGGAGAAAGAAAACAGTATCCATGTCTTTGAAAATGACCAAAGATCCCTTTCAAGGAAAAAATCTTCACTCTCAGTATTGTTTAAACATCTCTATCGGGAGGGCTATGTCAGTGAAAACATAACCGATTCAATAAACCCGATACGGGTGCCCAAGCCTGGGGAAAGGCAAATAAAGGCCCTCCAAGATGATGAGGTAATGAAAATGCTCGATGCTGTGGTTACAGGTGAGAATTTAACTAAAAAAGAGAAGGAATTCTGGAAAAAAACAAGGTTCAGGGATAAGGCTATCCTCCTTTTGTTTCTCACATATGGCCTTAGAATATCAGAATTACACCAGCTCAACCTATCCTCATTCAATTTCAACCGGGGGGAGTTTATAATTCATAGAAAAAGGGGCAAGGAATCAATTA
>CAZMMB010000012.1:0-2550 GCA_964567325.1 uncultured Oscillospiraceae bacterium | reverse complement strand
GAAAGGCAATTATAGAATACCTTCAAAAGGAGAGGGTGGATGAGGGTTTGGATTCCAAAAATGAAGATGCCCTCTTCCTCTCATTGCAAAAAAAGAGGATGACGGAGAGACAGATTAGGGAAATGGTGAAAAAATATACATCTATAGGTATGGAAACAGCAAGGTCGGCGGGCTATAGCCCCCATAAGTTAAGGGCTACGGCTGCCACATCCTTAATTGGTCGCGGCAACTCTATCTACGATGTGCAAGCCTTATTAGACCATGAAAATGTGACTACTACCCAACTTTATGCCGACCATGCCAAACACAGTCGAAGAGATTTGATAAAGGGCTTTGAGTGGGGAGATGATATGATTGAGGATGAGGAGAAAAAATGAAAAACTACACTAAAGGGATTCTTACAGAATCCCTGGGTATAAGCGAAAAAGTATTGGCCAATGTGGAAGAAGCTGAAAAGCAGGTTGAAGGCCTGTTTGAAGCCTTAGATGACATAATGGCTTATAACCAATATAAGGTTTTGGATGTCTTCCAAAAATGTCGTATAACAGATATGCACTTTGCCTGGAACACAGGTTATGGATATAACGATATAGGAAGGGAGGCCCTGGAAAATGTTTACGCCAGACTTTTCAAAGCTGATGCAGCCCTAGTCCGTCCGATAATAGTAAGCGGAACCCATGCATTAAGTCTAATGTTAACCGGGGTGTTAAGGCCCGGTGATGAGCTTATCTACTGTACGGGAAGTCCATACGATACCCTTTGGGATGTAATAGGCCTAAGGGGACAAGGGAAAGGATCCTTGAAAGAATTCGGCGTTAGCTATAAGCAGGTGGAACTGCTGCCTGATGGATCCATAGATTTGAAGGGTGTAAAGGGAGCCCTATCGCCCAAAACAAGAGCTGTTGCTGTCCAAAGAGCTACAGGTTATGGCTGGAGAAAGGCAATATCGATTGGAGAAATAGAAAAGTGGGTAAACTATATTAAACAAATTTCCCCCGATATAATATGCATGGTGGACAATTGCTATGGGGAATTTTTAGATATCAAAGAACCTACAGAGGTGGGGGTTGATGTCTTGGCCGGTTCCCTGATTAAAAATCCCGGGGGTGGGCTGGCCCTAACAGGTGGATATATAGTAGGCAGGGCTGATTTGATTGAAAGCATCTCTTACCGAATGACTTCACCGGGCATTGGTGGTGAATGTGGTCTTACTTTTGGACAATCTAGGACTATGTTCCAGGGGCTGTTCATGGCTCCTAAGGTGGTAAACGGTGCGGTAAAAGGAGCCATCCTCTGTGCCAAAGCCTTTGAGAACCTAGGCTATGAGGTATGCCCCAAGCCAGAGGATCATAGAAGCGATATCATAGAAGCAGTTAAAATAGGGAACGCTGAAGGTGTAATAGCATTTTGTGAGGGAATTCAGGCCGCTGCCCCAATCGATTCCCATGTTCAGCCTATTCCCTGGGAAATGCCCGGCTATGATGACAAGGTCATAATGGCTGCAGGGGCCTTTATTCAAGGGTCATCCATTGAACTCTCTGCCGATGCGCCAATCCGGGAACCTTATATAGTATATTTTCAAGGGGGCCTGACATATGAGCACTCCAAGTTCGGTGTATTAAAGGCTATGCAGGCCATGGAGGATAAAGGATTGCTATGAGAGCCTTTCTCTCAATAATAAAACTTGTTGCGCTAGTGGTTATTGTTATAGCTTTGCCGGTCTATGTTTACCTCAAGTATCCAGACTTCCTAAATCAATTTACAACTATGGAAGGGGTTAATGAGTTTTTAGATAAGTATCAGGCTGCTAGTATTTTTGTATATTTAGGCTTGCAGGTCCTACAGATTGTAGTATCCATAATCCCCGGCCAATTTATTCAAATTGCCGGAGGTTATGCCTTTGGGATTTGGATGGGATATCTCCTATCATTAGTGGGGATAGGTTTAGGATCTTCTGTAGCCTTTGGACTTGCCAGAGTCTTAGGTAGGGATGGAGTTCATTTGCTCTTCGGTGAGGAGCGAATATCCAAATTCGTGAAGCAATTAAACAGCAAAAGAGCCTTTGCGATTCTTTTTGTCCTCTTTGCTGTTCCGGGTCTTCCTAAAGACCTGGTAACCTATGCAGCAGGAATTTCCCACTTCGGCTTTAAGCCCTTTCTCATCCTATCTTTAGTAGCAAGAACTCCAGCACTTATGGGCACCCTAATTATGGGTAGCATGTTAAACAAAGAAAGCTACATTGGTTTAATAATTTTCCTTATCTTAACTGCAATTTTATGTGTATTTCTTTATATCTATCGTCACAGTCTAACGAGCTATGTTGATAAATATTATCGCCGATTTATAGACCATTAGACTGATTATACTAGTGGTTGTTTTTCAACTTGGCCACCTTAGGAGGCACCATATCAAGGTGTTTTAGCCGGGAAATTATTGTAATTACTTTCGCATATTCTGTACAGAATTTACCTTCATGTGTGGATTTTTCGCTTAAAAAGACACAATATGTATTTACAGCATATACTTTGATAAACAGGAGATTACTGTTAA
>CAZMMB010000011.1:7175-14104 GCA_964567325.1 uncultured Oscillospiraceae bacterium | reverse complement strand
TCTCAGCCCATATTAAGGATTTGACAAAAGAATATATTACGTTTGCAGAGCCATGCCTTTCCCAAGCATATGCAAAATCCTTTAACCCCCATGAAAATAATGAGAGACTTTTTGCTATAGCTAAAGGCAGAAACCTCATAGTTATACAGATGGAGGCCCTGCAAAATTTCGTAATAAAGGCAGAATATGCTGGGCATGAAATAAGCCCGGTAATGAACAAGCTGATAGAAGATAAGGGAAGCCTTTATTTCGATAACTACTATATGCAGATTGCAGCAGGAAACACTTCAGATGCGGAGTTTGCAACAAATAATTCCATCTATGGCAGTGAGAAAAGCTATACCTATGAGCTTTATAAGGAAAATACCTTTCGGGGTTTGCCTATACTTTTAAAAGAGCTGGGTTATTCAACTATAGCCATGCATGGCTATGATGGAGACTTCTGGAGTCGGAGGGAAATGTACCCTGCCCAGGGCTTTGATGTGTTTATAGATAGCCAGGGTTACCAGCCTTCAGTTATCCATGGATGGGGGATATTGGACGAAGAATTCTACATACAATCTGTAGAATATTTGAAAAATGTCAAACAGCCCTTTTACAGTTTCATGGTATCCTTGTCAAATCACACACCCTTTGAAATGGAGGAGGAATACTGGAGGTTAAATTTATTAAAAGACCATGTAGATACCCGGTTTGGAAACTATCTTAACAGCACCTCCTATTCTGATTATGCTTTGGGTCTTCTAATCGAGGAGCTTAAAAAGGAGGGCCTGTATGAAAATTCAATTATTGCAATATATGGGGATCATTTCGGCCTTGCCCAAAAGGATGAAGATAATGAAGAACTATTGACAGAATTTTTAGGAAAACCCTATAGATTTGATGAAATGGCTAAGATTCCGTTAATAATACATATACCTGGGGTAAATATCAATGAGACCCTCAGTCTAGCAGGAGGCCAGCTGGATTTCCTACCTACCATAGCGTATTTGATGGGATTGGACAGACTGGACACCCTATATTTGGGCCAAAACCTCATTACAGCAAAAGAAGGTTTTGTAGCACAAAATCGCTATGCACCTAGGGGTTCCTTTATAGATGATGAGATAATCTTTCTAATGTCTGGCGATAAGGTATTTGAAAACGGCAGGGCATGGAGACTTGATACAGGGGATGAAGTTTCCCTGGAAGGATTGAAAAGCCTATCAGAAAAGGCTGCTTCAGTGATAGCCTTGTCTGAAATGTACCTGCTGGAAGATTATATCGCTAAGGAATATGGTTTTTACTTAGAGGACGATACAGAGGGCAATACAATTGGAGAGAATTGAAAGAATTAAAATATTAGATGTTCCTGTGGATATGGTTGAAATGGACCAGGCTGTAGACAGGTTAAAAATCCTCTTGCAAGGTAAAAACTGCAGCTTAATAGTGACTCCTAATTCGGAAATTATTATAAACGCAGGAAAGGACAAGGAGCTTGCAGGAATTATCCAATCTGCTGATTTAATTATCCCTGATGGAATAGGGCTGGTTTATGCATCAAGGCTCATAGGGCAGCCTTTTAAAGAAAGGGTTACCGGAATTGACTTTTTGGGTAGGGCATTTGGGCTCTTGGCTGCAAAAAAGAAAAGGGTTTATCTCTTGGGAAGCCGACCTGGTGAAGGTGGCCATATGTCCACGGCAGAACTTGCGGCTTTGGAGATTAAGGAATCCTATCCGGGTATAATTATATGTGGGACCCATCATGGATATTTTTCTATGGATGCTGAGGAGGAACTGGTTAAAGAGATTAACGAGTCCGGCGCAGATTTCCTATGCGTGGCTTTAGGATCGCCAAAGCAAGAGAAATTTATGGCCAGGCACCGGGATAAACTGCAAGCCAAGGTTGCAATTGGTGTGGGGGGAAGCTTGGATGTTTGGGCTGGTAGGGTGAAAAGAGCACCGGAGTTTTATAGAAAGTATGGATTGGAGTGGTTTTACCGCTTTCTGAAAGAACCTACAAGGTATAGAAGGTTAGTTGCCCTACCTGAATTCATGATAAGGGTAGTCATTCAAAAATGGCGGCGGTAAAGAGATATGGACATAGTAAAAAAGATTATTGAGAAGGGGGTTTACCCCTACATGGAGAAGCGGCGGGGGAACCTAATCCGCCAAAGGACTAAGGAACTGCTCCAAAGTCAATATTTAAGCCCGCAAGGGCTAAGGGATATGCAGGGGGATAAGCTTAAAAAGTTGCTTGTTCATTGTATAAATAATGTGCCAGCATATGAGAAATATAGATATTTGGAGTCAGCGATAAAGGCAGACCCTTTTTCGTCCTTAAAGACTTTCCCAATATTAGAAAAGAGTAGATTCAAATCTGAATTTGACACTTTTCTGAGCAGGAATGCAACTGAGAAATCCTTGATAGTCAACCAAACAGGTGGCTCCACCAGTGAGCCAGTGAAGTTTTTCATGGACAGGCATATGGTAGAATATTACGAAGCCGCCCGCTGGAGGGGTCTAAGCTGGTGGGGAATAAGTCCCGGAAGTCCAAGCGTGATGATTTGGGGCAATCCCCAAGATTTAAACAAGCTGGGTAAAAGGACATATTATTTAAAGGAAAGATGGTTAAAGAATCGGATAATGATTTCTGCCTACGATATAAAGGCTAATAGAATAAGGGATTATCTAGACAGAATTAATGCTTTTAAACCTGAATATATTTACGGCTATGCATCGGCTTTAGATCTTTTTGCCCAATTAATGCTGGACCAGGGTTTATCCTTAAAGAAGAAAGTGAAAGCCGTGGTATCCACTGCTGAAACCCTCTACGACTACCAAAGGGAGACGATAGAAAAGGCATTTAAATCCCCTATCGTCAACGAATATGGGGCTAGGGATGGTGGAATAATAGCTTACCAGTGCGGTAAGGGCAATATGCACGTAAGCTCAGAAAACGTGTTTATAGAGGTAGTTGATGACAAGAACCTCCATGGTCAAGCCTTGGGGGAAACTGGGATATTCTTGTTAACCGATTTAAATAATTACGTGATGCCTAGGCTTAGATATCGAATTGGGGATAGGGGAGCCATATCAAAGGAGGCTTGCTCATGCGGTTTAGGCCTGCCAATCCTAAGCAAGTTAGACGGAAGGGAGGCGGATATATTTGTGACAACTGAAGGAAAATATATTCATGGCCACGCTTTTAACCGACTTTCCAGGCAAATCCAATCAATTGATAAGTTTAGGATTGTTCAGGAGCGGCCTTCTTACGCAAGGTTGATGATAATGCCCAGTCTAAACTGTGACCAAAGGGAGGTAGATGATTTTATTTCGGAGATTAAGCGGATGTTGCCGGGTACGGAGATAGATGTAAACTTTGTAGAAGATATTCCCACTGGCGGTTCGGGTAAATTCAGGCATGCCATCAGGGAATTTTCAATAGAATAAAATTTTATTAGGAGTAGAATGATAATGGAAGAAGTAAGACTTGTAAAGACCTCCTATCTTTTGAAGAGGTTTATCCCCTATTTTAAAAAATATAGATGGATTTTAGCATTAGACTTATTTTGCGCAGCCCTAACTACGGTATGTGAGTTGGTTTTACCGCTAATCGTTCGCTATTTAACTGATATGGGCATGAACGATATAGAAAATTTGACTGTAAGGATTATTCTAACGATAGGAGGATTTTATGTCATCCTCCGTTTGATTGATGTAGCAGCCAATTACTTTATGGCTAATGTTGGTCATATTATGGGAGCAAAGATAGAAACGGACATGAGAAAGGACTTATTTTCCCATCTTCAGGAACTATCTTATTCCTATTATGATAATGCCAAGATAGGTCAGATTATGGCTAGAATAACTAGCGACCTTTTCGATATAACCGAGTTTGCCCATCACTGCCCTGAGGAATACTTCATCGCTGCACTGAAAATTGGTGTTGCCTTTATTATACTAGCAAACACAAACATTGCCTTGACTCTGATTATATTTTCACTAATTCCTATAATGTTGCTTAGCGCTATGTCCTTCAATTCAAAGATGCGGAGGGCCTTTAAAAAGTCCAGGAATCAAATAGGAGAGCTTAATGCCCAGGTTGAGGACAGTCTTTTGGGGGTTAGGGTGGTGAAATCCTTTGCAAACGAAGGGGTTGAGGAAGAAAAGTTTCGCCAGGGAAACGAGGGATTCCTCAATATCAAAAAGGAAGCCTACCGCTATATGGCGGGCTTTCAAAGTACAATAAGATTTTTTGATGGAATCATGTATATAGCCGTTGTCGTTGTAGGTGCCATCTTCATGGTCTATGGCAAGATAGGGGCCCCGGACCTAGTGGCTTACCTTCTCTACGTAACCATGCTCTTAGCATCCATCAGGCGGATTGTCGAATTTACCGAGCAATTTCAGCGGGGAATGACGGGGATTGAAAGGTTTATTGAAATTATGGATGCCCCTATTGAAGTTGATGATACTGAAAATGCTGTGCCAATTGGGAATGTTAAGGGGGAAATCAAGTTTGATATGGTCAGCTTCAGATATTCGGACAACAATAAGGATGTGCTTTCGAATATTGATTTGACTGTCAAGGCAGGGGAAAATGTGGCGCTAGTAGGCCCCTCGGGAAGTGGAAAAACCACACTTTGCAACTTGATACCGAGATTTTATGATGTCTCTCAGGGGAGAATCTTGATAGATGGCAAGGATATAAAGGATGTAACTATAAAGTCCCTAAGGTCGCAGATTGGAACCGTCCAACAAGATGTTTACCTGTTCTCCGGATCAGTGTTTGAAAATATTGCATACGGGCGGCCAGGCGCTTCAAAAGAGGATGTAATTCAAGCAGCTAAGGATGCAGGGGCCCACGAATTTATTAGGGAATTGTCTGAGGGCTACAATACTTATGTAGGCGAAAGGGGGGTTAAGCTTTCCGGTGGCCAAAAGCAGAGGATTAGCATAGCCAGGGTCTTTTTAAAGAATCCACCCATCCTCATTTTAGACGAGGCTACATCGGCCTTGGACAATGAAAGCGAGCTCATTGTCAGGAAGTCTCTGGAAAGGTTGGCGGCGGGAAGAACCACATTTACCATAGCCCATCGTCTAACAACGATAAAAAATGCGTCAATTATTCTGGTCTTAACGGAGAAGGGAATAGAGGAGCAGGGAAGCCATGAGGAATTGCTTGCAAAAGGCGGTACATATTCGCATTTGTATGGGATGTATGCAGATTAATAAATAAATAGGGTTAATGGAGATAGACAAATGGTGCATATTGGTAATGACTGGGACCAACTTCTGGAAGGGGAGTTTGACAAGAACTACTACATAAAGCTTCGGCGCTTCCTAATATCGGAGTATAAAACAAGGACTATCTATCCTTCTATGTATGATATATTCAATGCGCTGAAATATACCCCTTACAGCAGGGTCAAGGCAGTAATTTTGGGACAGGATCCATACCACGGCCCCAATCAGGCCCATGGCCTATGTTTTTCTGTGAAAAAAGGTCTTGCTCTTCCACCTTCTCTTGAAAATATCTACAAGGAGCTGCATTCGGATTTGGGAATACCCATTGCCAACCATGGTTACCTAAAAGATTGGGCAGATAGGGGCATCCTGCTTTTAAATACAGTATTGACGGTGCGAAAGGGAATCGCCAATTCGCATAGGGGCATAGGCTGGGAAATTTTTACCGATAAAATAATAGAAATATTGAATAACAGAGAAGAACCGATGGTATTCTTATTGTGGGGAGCAAATGCTAAGGCTAAGGCATCTTTTATTAGTAACAATAAGCACTTGGTCTTAAGGGCAGCCCATCCGAGTCCACTCTCAGCATACAAGGGTTTCTTCGGATGTAAGCATTTTTCAGAGACTAACAAATTTCTGAGGAGATTTGGGCAACCAATAGATTGGGCTATTAGCAAATAAAAGAGATAGTCTCCAAAAGTTTTCTAGACTAGGGATATTTGTTATTGGATATTTGAAGGGAATGTAAATAATAAAAGAAGAGAAACAGGGAGGATTAGGATTATGTGGATAGGTATAGCAGTTGTATTTTTCATTGTTGCATTTGTTACTGCCGGTTATAATGGCTTAGTTAAATTGAGGAATTTAGTCGAAGAGGCCTTTGCTACTATGGATGTCTACTTAAAAAAGCGCTACGATTTAATTCCCAATTTAGTGGAAACCGTAAAGGGCTATGCAGCGCATGAGGCGGGTACCTTGGAGAAGGTGATTCAAGCGAGAAATATGGCCGCAACATCTGGCACTGTCGAGGGTAGAATCCAAGGAGAAAATATGCTCAGTGGGGCACTTAGAAATCTTTTTGCCCTCTCCGAAGCATATCCAGACCTTAAGGCTAATAACAACTTTATGGATCTCCAATCCAAGCTACAGAAGGTTGAAGAGGATATTGCAAATTCGCGGAAATATTATAATGCAAAGGTCAGGGAATACAACATCAAGACAGAGGTATTTCCTTACAATATAATAGCAGGCCTTTTTAAATTCACCAGAAAACCCCTTTATGAGCTTTCTGATGAGGTTGAAAGGCAGAATGTGCAGGTGAAGTTTTAGCCATCAAGCGGACAGCAACTCTTGGAAAGTGAGATGGTGGTGGGGGGCGCTGCTAGCCACCGGTGGCCGCTGGAAGCCGTTGGTAGCCGTTGAGAGCCGCTGCTAGCCGTTGGTAGTTGCTGGTAGCCGCTGCTAGCCGTTGAGAGCCGCTGCTAGCCGTTGGAAGCCGCTGCTAGCCGTTGAGAGCCGCTGGTAGCCGTAGCTAGCCGTTGAAAGCCGCTGCTAGCCGTTGGGAGCCGCTGCTAGTCGCTGCTAGCCGCTAAGTTATGGCTAGTGGTCGCTATAGATATAGAGATAGCAGTTGGAGTTATGACTAGTAGTCGCTAGATATAGATAGCAGTTGGAGTTATGGCTAGTAGTCGCTAGAT
>CAZMMB010000011.1:0-7075 GCA_964567325.1 uncultured Oscillospiraceae bacterium | reverse complement strand
AGCAGTTGGAGTTATGGCTAGTAGTCGCTAGATATAGATAGCAGTTGGAGTTATGACTAGTAGTCGCTAGATATAGATAGCAGTTAGAGTTATGGTTAGTATTCGCTAGATATAGATAGCAATTGGAGTTATGACTAGTAGTCGCTAAATTTATGGTTAGTAGTTGGCTAAGTGCTCTCCGATTTTTAAAAGCAAAAAAATAGGAATTTTTGGTGCTGCCATTGCTTTTGTTACCTGCCATAATCTTGAACCCCACGATTTTACCTTGTTTCGTTAGGCACAATCCACAACTTCATCACCAATATTTCCTACTTTTAGATGCCAGATTAATCCGAACAATAGTGGACCTTTATCCTTGTGGTTCAATAAAGGGGATACCGAAATATTCAGTTAGTGAAAGGGCAAGTGTCCTACCGATAGTGTAGACATTGTTCATAATCCAGGTGGCATCTTGCCAGTTGTCATGAAATGCCACTTCAACTAAGGCGGATGGGGCCCTTGTCTGCCTTAGTTCAGCTAATGTAGTGTTTGGAACGGTTATCACCAAGTTTGGATCGGGATAAATCACCTTAAAGTTATCGGCAATTATGTTGGCCATCCTTCTGCCCTCCTCACTGGAGGCATAGTAATAAACATTAGGGCCACGGTAGAGCCCCGGAGTAGTAGGGGGGGAGGCATTGGAATGAATAGCCAGGTGGAAATCATAATTGCCTGCGTTTGAAGCAGCAATGGCCTGACTCAAAGTCTCGTCGGGGTTGTTGCGGCCATACCTTATTCCCGATGCTTCTAGGTAAGGAATCATGGCATCTGTAATCAGGTTCATCCAGTATTCCTCGCTTCCTTCCCCTGTAACATATAGGTTGAAATCCTGAACCGAAGGGCTCAAGAAAACGGAAGGATTTGTTCCTTGCGGAACTTGTGCTACTCTATTTAACATATAAACATCCTCCAAATATCCTGTGATTAGTGAATTTGTACGCCAAAATAGTTTAGGATTTAATAAAAGTGTTTTAGTAAGTTATAGTAAGTTCTAGCATAAATATCAAGACTATTTACGATAATGTTGAGGGCATCCAGCATCTGGCGCTGAAATCACTTATTGTTTATTGTATGTTCAAGATTTCAATGTGTTACATAGCCAAAACTTCGCACATAACAAATTATAATATCTTAAGAAAGGTAACACATATACTTATTCCAAATGTAACATTAGTTAAACACTGGACTCTTGGCCGGATGAGCAAAAACTAGAGTAATGCATACTATTTGCAAGAATAAGATACATTTTTGTCCTTAAAATCAAATTTATATGCAAAATAATGGCTAATAAATACCATATAGATACACTAGTCACTTATATTCCCAACATTACTCGTATATTTGCACAGCTGCGATTTGTTATTGCAAGGACAATAGGACCAGGGGTAAAAGTGCCAAAAGCAAAAAAGGAGCTTCTGATCTAACTTTCCCCTTTGTATATAAAAAAATTGATAGACGGTTAGCCAAAATTTTAGGATTGTATGCCTGGTTAAACATTGTTCCCTGTGAATGCAAATTATTAACAATTTAGTTTAGCTAAAATAAAGGAAAGTGCTTTTTGGGCAAAGGAATATCGGGAATGGAATGTTTTGAATAACCTTTTCCCTTGGAAATAAATCACTTAACAGTATTATGGTAAGCAAAAGAAAAGTGATAGTATAGCATATAGCCAATTTGACAAAACTAAGCTCGAATACAGGAGGTTAGTATGTCTAAAATTAAAAATAACAGTGAAAAGGACACACTGTCAGAGGAAATTAGAAAGTTGCTTCCTTTAGAAGAAAGTTTTGATGTTACTGAACGTAAATTCATTGTAGGGGACAAGGAAGCTAGTCTCTATTTTACAGTGGGGTTTGTAAAAGACCATATACTTCAATTGATGATTATGGATTTGCAGAAAACAACTGCATCGGAAATGAAGGTCATGCCCAGGGCAGAAGATTTCATTAAACATAAGATTCCCTCTATTGAACTATCCCAGGTTTATTCTTCCAATGCAGCAGCAACATCTATTCTTTCCGGGTTGACAGGCTTAGTTGTAGAGGGCTATGAAGGCGTTATAATGATGGATCTGCGAAATTATCCCGCCAGAGGTGTGGAGGAACCAGATAAGGAAAGGACTCTTCGTGGCTCAAGGGATGGATTTGTTGAATCATTGGTATCCAACACCGCTCTTATCCGAAGGAGGATAAGGGATCCACGATTAGTCTTTCATATGATGGATGTAGGACAGGTTTCTAAAACGGATGTATGTATAGGATATATGAAAGGGCTTGCTAAAGATGAAGTAGTTAAGGATATAATAGAGAAAATAGGGAAAATAAAAATAGACACTCTGACTGTGGGGGACCAAAGCTTAGTTGAGGCATTAGATAAACGCAGATGGCTAAATCCTTTTCCTAAGATACGATATACGGAAAGGCCAGATGTTGTAGCAGCCCATATAACAGAGGGCAAGTTAGCAATTTTAGTGGACAATAGTCCTACGGCAATAATACTTCCTACAGGTTTTTTTGATTTTTTCCAAGATGTTGACGATTACTATTTTCCTATTGCAACTGGAACCTACCTAAGAATGGTTAGAAACATTACTATGTTGACCTCAACTTTCATAACGCCGATTTACCTTTTAGTAGACCGAGGAATCCTGGCTTTCCCCAATAGTTGGGATTTTATGATGCCACAAGAATCCTATCCTATTCCTCTTTTTTGGCAGTTCATCATATTAGAGGTGGCTGTTGACGGCCTCAAGTTAGCATCGTTGAATACACCAAGCTCATTGGGGATGTCTCTTTCGGTGATAGGGGCCTTGCTTTTGGGGGAATTATCAATAACCGCCAGTTGGTTTATACCCCAAACGATTTTGTTAATGGCAATAGTAGCCTTGGCTTCATTTTCTCAGCCCAGCATGGAACTTTCCTATGCTTTTAAATTTGTGAGGATTGCCCTTCTCATAGGCTCGGCACTTCTGGGGCTTTGGGGATTCGCAGCAGTATTCATATTGGCATTAATTGTCCTCTCAACCACTAAGACCCTTACTAAGACCTCATACCTTTATCCGTTAATCCCGTTTGATGGTAGAAAGTTGATGAGACTTTTGTTTCGCACAAGAAAGTAATTAAATTTCCAGATTTACGGGGCACCTTTTACCCATTATTTGGACTAAGTGGATGGAATAAAAGTCGACCACCATTATTGACTCGCTGCATGCATCCTGAAGCAACAGATAGTTTATGCCTACACCTATCAAGTAACCGATTCTTGATACCACATTTCCACTAGCACCAAGAGTTGACACTACCATACACTCTTTACCGATTTGGGTTCTCAAAAATCCATTCATATATTGCAGGTTTTCATAACTGAGAATTTCTTTGTATTGAAGAGGTAATAAAGGATTACCAGGAACGGAAAAATGTGGGGGTTCGGGAGTTACTATGGGTATTAGTGAGCTGCCAAAGGGGGCCGCAGGGCCCGTATATTCAATAGGGCTTACAAGCGGAGGGGACTGTGATGAAGCCCCGGTCTGTGCGGGAATGCTAGTTTGCGTGGGAATGCTAGTCTGCGCGGAAATGCTAGTCTGTGTAGGAATGCTAGTTTGTGCGGAAATGCTAGTCTGTGTAGGAATGCTAGTCTGCGCAGGGATATCTAGCCCCCTGTTTATTTTCACAGATTCTATAGAGCATAATGGATAGTGCATGACATACCTTCTTTCTATTAGGTCGTAACATAAAATGAAGTAGGGATATAAAAACAATGATCGCCTATTCTATTATGGATAACACCATAATTTGGAGGCGGGAAGAACGGTGCACAAGTAACTGAAAAAGGATTATAGAAGTAAAGGGCATTATCAATTCCGACAAGCCTGTTTCCGGCTATAGCCCAATCGGCAATTTCGTAATGAATGGCTGTGGGACGCATGTTGAAAATGTTTTGGGGATTAGGTATGCCGTTTTTAACAGTAACGGCACAGGTAAACTGGCCGGGCTGCATAATAATATTTTGTATGTTGGTTCCACTGCCTTCCTGATTAATTCTTCCGAACTCTCCGTAAGTAATTGTCGCCCGGTTCATAACAACCGTAGCTACAGCCTGCATTCCAATTTCCCCCTCCCCGCCGGCCTCGCATTGAATTAGCCGAGCCAGAAGTTCTCTGTCGTCAAAGGGCATAAGTAATGGCCTCCAATTCAGTAATGATTATTTGAGCTAATCTGTGCAAAATTTCAAGTTTGGTGAGGTTGAAGGCTTATATTTGCGCCGAAGCCTAGGGCTGCTGTGCAAATATTCAAGTTTGGTTAGATTTTTATAGGCAATTGTTGGCTATTTCCTAACCAAAGTTGCTTTTTTGCACGGAAATCGTTGAAATCTTCCAAATCCACTGTTATTTTCTAACCAAAGTAGCAATTTTGCACAAAGTCCAATAATAAGCTGCTTCAAGCCTTTTTCAGCGTGTAAATTCGTTCACCCACTGAAAATTAATCGATAAAATTCTGTAGTCCATAGTTACATCGCAAGCAATTTACATCGCCGCCACATACTGCTTCATTATTTCGTTTCTTGTATTGTATGCCAGGGGTGGGAAAAGTGATAATGATGAATCCTTGTGGCTTTATATAAATAGTAAAGTCACTAGTAAAGTCGTAAAAAAATGATGCAATGCTATAATGCTTATTTCCATCATCGTAGTAGTTAAACTTACAGTGCAAAAGTTCATCGTAAGCTTCCTTTTAGCTTTTTATGGGCATGCCTTTAACTTTTGTATAGGTAATTAGTTTGTTATTAATCCTTTTTACGTCAAGTCCTTTTTATAGTGCCGTCATTGTAATAGTCGCAGGAAATAGTCCCTTCTATAAGAGTGTCTCCCAAAATTATGCTTTCGGCAGTCCATTCATATAAATTTCCTTCAGTGTAATTAAAAACATAACCGACCGGTGTGTCTATGTTGAAAGTATTTGGGGTCTTTAAAATATTTTCCTTATCCCTAGTTATAACTTCCACATCTCCGTAAAATGAAAAAAAATCTGTAAAAGAGTAACTGCAATCAGATAAAAATACAAGGCTGATCATCTTCCGACCATTCTTATTTTTTACCTGATATAACCAAACAAAAGGTTGCTATTGGGCCGAGAAACAAAGACAGTAGAAACCAATTTAAACCGGACCTATTTTTACCCTGGGCAAGTCCTGAGTTAATTAATGCCAATGTTCCCCATCCGACATAAAAACCTGTATTCATATTAACCTCCAAATCGCCAACATTGAGAAGATTGTATCATCGCTACTAAAATTCTACAACAACAGCTTTCGAATATTGGTCGATAATACCTGGCTTCCATTGAATCAGCTGGGCTAGAAGATTTTTTGCATCAAAGGACATAAGTAATGGTCTCCAATTCAGTAATCATTTTTTTAGTGGATAAGGTGGATAATACCTTATGTCAGCCTGTGCTTCGTCGATGACTGGGCTCTTTTGAGGCCTGAGGTATTTGTGGCTTTTTGCGGTGCTTGCGGTGCTGTCCCCGCCACATTTCCTATGTCGATGATTTTTATCAACATCCAAGATCATATCTTTGCAGACGCAATAATGATAGGGAGGCTTCCTGCTACTACCATTACTTTCATTTCCTTTGCGATTGGCGGCACTATGGCTTTGTTCTTTACTGATCAAAGTAACATTTCTCTATTGGCTAAAATCTCGGCTATGTTGTCTTCGGTGGGATTCATTCCTTGGATTTTATTACCCATGGGATATCCTCCTGATTTTTGGTGTGAATTATTTTTATGGCAGGAATTGGCGGATGTGTGACAATCAGCAGTTTTTCCTTTGTATTCGCCTTAAACAATGCCGAGCGTTTCTATGGCTGCACATTGATGGTTCTTGGAATCGGACTTATTGAGCTCTATGGTGAGTACATATCACCTTATTTATTATTAAGAAAATTATTGGCATTTCTCCTTATTACATGTATTGTTAAATGTATCTATCTGTCGAAGGAAAGGGCTTACAAAAGCCCGGTAAGCTGCAGCAAAAAATATGATTCTGGGATTCCGCTGGCGGTATTTATACTGCTTTCATATTTTACAATTCGGATCATGAATTTTTATGTCCCGGCATTTAAGCTGCAATCCGCCGCACAGGCATGGGGCGTCTTTACCTTGATTCCGGTGATGCTGTGCATTCTCATGAAAATAGTGTTTAAATATAGTATTTGGACCATGTGCAACCTATTCTTCATTTCTTCGGTTATGAGCCATGTAATGCGGTATGTGGGATTTACTAAATCCGTCGTTTTTTTGCTGATATGGATAAAATCGGGCTATTTGTATCGTTTTATCTAATCGGGGCTGTAACGAATAGATTCTGCGATTTCCGGATGCACAAGCCCCTAGTTATTTTGTGTATACCGTTAATCTGTATCTTATATATCATTTCAAATTTACTTTTTTGGGCGAATCAAGCAGTTTTATTGCGGTGACAGTGTCTTCATTTTGCTTCATAGTTTTTCTCATGCTTTCACCTGTATTTTCGAAATATATGTTTACCACGGATTGGTCAGAAGAATTACGTAAGTTGCATATGAATATTGCCGGATCAAAGGAAGCGTCGAACCAAATAGGAATGGCAGGGAACAAAAGTCTAGACGATACAAACTTGTCCCTTAGGGAAAAACAGGTCGTTTACCTTCTTTTACAGGGGATGACCCTGCGCCAGGTGGCGCCAGAATTAGGTATTACCTTTTACACTGTATCCACTTACAGTAAGAACATTTATAAGAAATTAGGCATCAACAGCAAGGCGGAATTATTCATTTTATTTGGAATTCAGTCGGCGGACCCGTCAAGGGCGAGTAAATTAAAATAACATTCAAGTTTGTTCGGATAGCGAAGCTAAAAAAGTTCTGCTTCCTATAACCTCGGCACCGGAACTTGGTACAGTTCCATCGGATCTGACGGGGGCCTTCAGCCTTATATTTTACAAGACCCCCCCATGAGGCAGTGTTTAAGGCCCTGGGGGTTGAATAAGTTTTGCATT
>CAZMMB010000010.1:10847-14123 GCA_964567325.1 uncultured Oscillospiraceae bacterium | reverse complement strand
AAGTCACGAGGTGCATCTAAGATGCTGTATCACTTCTCCCTTCTGCCCCTCGATGTTTTTTTAGAGGCATGGCAGGTGATAGATAGTCAAGAGGAAAAGGTTTATTACGATCTACGGGCTAGAAGATTATCAAACTTCTTAGACTAATGAAGGTGCAGTTAGTTTTGCAACTAACCCCTTGCAAGAACTTTTGTGTTTTTTGAGCAAAATTTACAGTTGTGTGTGGATTTCTCGCTAAAAAAGGTATGATTTGTACAGAATTTACGGTTGTGTGTACATTTTGACTGACTTTTTCACACACAACCGTAAATTTTGCTCATTATATGCAATACTTTTTGCAAATCCATGAATTGCAAAAATGAAAAGATCTCCCGAGCGCTCAGCCTGAAAAAGACCATTGTTATGGGCGAGGGTGAGAGCAGTGACGCCCATAAAGGGCGGAGCGTCTATAAAGTTACCAATATACGCTAAGGTTATTGCCAATTGTTATGGGCGAGGGTGAGAGCAGTGACGCCCATAAAGGGCGGGGCGTCTATAGGGCCACTAACATAGGCTAGGGTTATTGCCCTCCGCCATGGGCTGGGGGTGACCAGAGACTGCTGTATGTTATTGTTTAGACTCGGCGTGGCCGGGGCGACCAGTAATAGTTGTATAGGTAATTGGTATTTATTTAACGATTGTTCTTGATAACCCTGCTTGTGAAAAGGTATAATGGCCTTGAGGGAGAAGGGAAAGTTTTATGAGAGAGAAAAAGAATGTTATATACACAGTCACCGCTAACTGCCAGGACTGTTATCGTTGCGTCCGGGTATGTCCGGTGAAGGCTATAAGCGTAATTGATGGTCAGGCATATGTGGAAGATGATTTGTGTATTAAGTGTGGTACCTGCGTTAGGGAATGCCCCCAAGGAGCAAAAACTATCCGTTCAAGTTTAGAAAAGGTTAAGGAACTCATCGCCTCCGGGAATAAGGTTGCGGTTAGCATAGCCCCATCTTTCGCTGCGGCTTTCCCACTAAAGGATAGTAATAGATTACCTTCCGCCCTGAAAAAGCTAGGATTTCATTATGTATCTGAGACGGCGGAGGGTGCAAAGCTGATAACTGAGGAATCTTTTAAAAGCACAAGCAAGGGAAATATTTGTACAGCTTGTCCTGCGGTTGTAGAATACATTGAAAAATACAGGCCTGAGCATATAGGTGCAATGATACCGGTGGTATCGCCCATGGTAGCCCATGGTAGGCTTCTAAAGAAAAGGTTGGGTGATGACTGGTCGGTTGTTTTTATAGGACCATGTGCAGCAAAGAAGCAAGAAGCAGCGAGAGCAGAAAATAAGGATGCAATAGATTGGGTGCTTACATTTTCAGAGCTTATCAAGTGGTTAGATGACGAGGGTATCGCGTTAGAGGAGTGTCCTCAATCTGAATTTGAAAGCTATGGGGCCATTGATAAGGCTAGGTTATTTCCAATCCAGGGAGGAATGCTTAAAACTGGTGATATAGAATGTGATGGGACCAACCTTGATGTAGTACATATTAGTGGCGCTGATGATGTAAAAAGTATATTAGATCTTAAACCGGACGAATGGAAATTCAAGGTAGTTGAGCCCCTATTCTGCACCGGTGGATGCATAAATGGACCGGGCTTTCCAAAGGATAAAAATCTTTATAGAAGGAAGCAGGACATAGTAGAGTATGCAAAAAAGGCCACCCTTAAAGATGATGCAATCGATGATTATGGCATTAATTATAGGGCGAATTTCCAGGAGCAGAGGGGGGAGGCACCCTTAGAAGAAATAAGCGAGGAAACAATTCAGGACATCTTGGAAAGGACAGGAAAAAGCAATCCGGAAATGCAATTAAATTGTGGGGCTTGCGGATACAAGACATGCAGGGAAAATGCAATTGCTGTTGCTAGGGGATTGGCCGAACCGGAGATGTGCGTATCTTATATGAGACGCTTAGCCCAGCAAAGGGCAGATCGTATAATAGAAACTACACCAAATGGTGTGGTTGCACTAGATGGTCAGTTAAATATAATCAGTATGAATCCTGCATTTAGAAAAATGTTCATGTGTAATGATGCAATAATAGGCAAAAACATCTCTTATCTGTTAGATAGTGAAAACTATAGCAAATTAGAACAGGGTGAGGGGGACGAATTTGAAAGTGTGAGGACAAAATATGGTGTTAAGTACCATGAAAAAACCTATGCACTCAGGGACGAAAACCAATATGTGGGTCTATATTCTGATCTGACGAAATTTAGATTCGATGGAAAGCAAATAGACTTAATTAAAAACCAAACACTAGAGCAGGCTAGAGAGTTGCTTTTTCACCAGATACAATTCTCCCAGGAAATGGCACATTATCTGGGCAAGAGTACGGCCCAAAGCGAGGAAATGGTTAAGCGCATCATGGATTTATATGATGAGAACGCTTAGGATAGAAAGGTAAGCATTGAAAATACAATCAGAGAACTTTAGTTTGGAACAGATTGCAGAATCAGGGCAATGCTTCCGGATGAATAAAATAGATGAAAATAAATATAGCCTTATAGCCTTTGGGGAATATGTGGAGCTGGTTCAGGTTGATGAGCAGACAATAGAGCTAAAAAATGCGACAGATAATAATACCTCACATTGGGAGAGCTACTTTGACCTTGCTTACGACTATAATAAGATTGTAGCAATGCTTGTAAAAGGCGAGGATGACTTTCTAAGAAAGGCTGCAAGATTTGGCAGGAGGCTAAGAATCCTTCGTCAGGAAACATTTGAAATACTTATTAGTTTTATAATATCACAAAACAAGAATATCCCGGCAATAAAGAGTTCAGTTGAGAAACTTTGCCGGTTTTATGGGGAGGAGAAACCCTTGCCTAAGGGGGCGACTTTTGCTTCCCCTACATACTACGCATTCCCTCAACCGGAAAGATTGGCCTTGGCAGGAAAAGATGCCTTGAGGAAGTTGGGCCTGGGCTATCGAGATGAATATGTTCACCTAGCGGCCCTTGCGGTTGCTGAAGGAAGTCTGGATTTGGACAGCATGAAGGATATGGAAGAAGATCTTTTAATGCAAGGGCTAATGTCCCTTAAGGGTGTAGGAAAAAAGGTGGCCAGCTGCGTTGCTCTTTTTGGATTTCACAGGATGGGAATAGCCCCTGTAGATGTGTGGATTTCTCGTATCGATAAAGAAATCTACCAGGGACAATTCAATTGGGATAAGTATGGTGATGTGGCGGGCTTGGTGCAACAGTATATGTTCTATTACATCAGAAATT
>CAZMMB010000010.1:7466-10837 GCA_964567325.1 uncultured Oscillospiraceae bacterium | reverse complement strand
GTTGCCGGGATAGGTGATGCAACCCTATATACATTAATCGGAAATTTTCTTCTATTCTTCTTGAATACAGTTGTTGGTATAAACCCAGCTATAGCTGGGACCATAGCTGCATTGGGGGCAATATGGGAGACTTTGTGCAGTGGATTGGTAGGCTACATATCTGACAGGACAATAACACGCTACGGAAGGCGGAAGCCCTATCTGCTTTCGGCAGCTTTCCCCTTGGGGGTTTTCACCAGCCTCTTGTTTATTTCCATAGACGCTAGCGATAGCATTAAAATCTTTTATTATGGCTTTATCTTGATTTTGTTTTGGACAGCCTTTGCCTTTTTCTTTGTGCCCTACCATGCCTGGGGAGCGGAATTAACACAGGATTATGATGAAAGGACCTCCCTTAGGGGTTATACTTATGTACTAAATACCTTGGGGATGGCTTTTGGAATGATACTTCCCACTATAATGGTGGATTTTCTTATGGGGCTTGGGGCAAATAGAGAGTTAGGTTGGCAGGCAGTTGGAATATTATGCGGTGGTATTGCATCACTAACGATTTTTACTGCCGCCATGGTTATAAAAGATAGGGATGAGCTGGCCTGGAAGGAAAATGCGGCTGGAAGGATTTCAAGACCTGCTAAAAAAGATACTAGGGCCTTTCGAATAACCCATATAACAAGGTTGCTCAAGGAATATGCTCAAGTATTGGCCCTTAAACCTACAAGGTATGTCATTGGTGCTAGCATAACATACCTGATTGGTTATTCTATTTTCTGCGCAGACAGAATGTATTTTTTAACCTTTAATTTAGGCTTAAAAGCTGGTCAAATCACGGCCGTTATGACATTTCTTACATTTGCTTCGGTAATTTTCGTTCCCTTTGTTTCAATAGCTAATAGACATTATGATAAAAGGTCTGTCTATATCTTTGGGATGGGCATATGTGGCATTGTCATGTTGGCTTTTAGATTTATTGGATTTAGGTCTCCTGCTTTACTAGTGATTTTTGGTTTTGCCTATGCCATAGGCAGCATATGTTACTGGCAGTTGATTCCAGCTATGATATACGATGTCTGCGAGGTAGATGAACTTGCCAACAAGAAAAAAAGGGCAGGTGTGGTTATTTCCCTTCAATCCCTGTCTGAGTCAGCCTCTAATGCATTGGGTTTACAAATCATGGGCTTGTTGTTGCAATTTAGCAACTTTAATGGAGATGCCACGGTCCAAACCGCAAAGGCCCTCCGGTGGACATCCCACTCTTTTTCCTTTATACCGGCTATTTTTATGCTAATATCTGCACTTATGATTGCCCTTTACCCCATAAGAAAGAAGAATTTCAATCAGGTGATAGAAGCCTTGGACAAGAGGCGATTAGGGTTAGAAGCGAATCTTGAGGATTTTAAAGATTTAATATAAAACTAATTAGCCTTGCACTGATTAGGTAATTGTGCTATCATACTGTAAGAATGTTACAATTTATCATTATAGTTACATTAATCGGGAGGCAGCTTGAATTGGCCTATAAGAAAAAGCTAGGGAAAGCTGGGGAGGCAAAGGCAGCTGCCTTCCTTAAAAGAGAAGGCTATAGAATTATTGCAAAAAATTATCAATGCAGGATAGGCGAACTGGATATCATAGCAATGGACGGTGATATTCTTGTGGCAATTGAAGTAAAAACCAGGAGCAACCTCTCCTATGGCCTACCCTGCCAATCCATAACACCTGCAAAAAGGATGAAGATTGTGGGTACATTTCGCTATTTCCTACTTGTTAATCAAATAGAAGATTTAGATATTAGGATAGATGTTATAGAAATATTGTCTACTGGTGATGGGGATTTTATTAACCACATTAAAGGGGCCATATAGGAGGAAACCCATGTACTCTAAGATATTCACGGGTTCAATTGATGGGGCCGATGCCGAGCTGGTCACGGTCGAAACAGACCTTTCGCCCGGCCTACCCAGTGTAACCATAGTTGGACTTCCGGATGCTTCCGTTAGAGAGGCAAAGGAAAGAATTAGGGTAGCCCTTCACAATGTAGGATTTCGCTTTCCAGCAAAGAGGATTACGGTCAACCTTTCGCCAGCGGATATAAAAAAGGAAGGAACCCATTTTGACCTTCCTATTGCGATGGGGGTGTTGGCAGCATCAGGGGAAATTTGCCCTCAACAAGCAGAAGGTTATGCATTTATCGGTGAGTTATCGCTGGACGGTAGAATAAATCCAGTTCAGGGAGCCATAGCCTTAGCCATAGGCCTCAGAAGCCATGGAATCAAGCAGTTGGTTATTTCGCCAGGTAATAAAAACGAGGTCTCTATATTGAAAGATATAAGGATTTACCCGGCCGATAACATTTCACAGGTGGTAGATCATCTATCTGGTTTTCTACCCTTGGCTGCTTACGAAACACAGGGTAAGCAAATTGCAAAGGTAATCAATCCCAAGATGGATTTTGTGGATGTGGCGGGCCAGGAAAGAGTTAAAAGGGCTATGCAGGTTGCCGCCTCTGCGGCCCATAATATTTTGATGATAGGGCCACCCGGTGCGGGCAAAACCATGATGGCCCATTGCCTATCGGGAATACTACCTCCAATGACTTATGAGGAATGTCTGGAGGTGACTAAAATTTATAGCCTGGCAGGAAAGCTGTCGGGGGATGGCTTAATTGTGGACAGGCCTTTTAGACATCCCCACCATACCATATCCCCTATTGCCCTTGCGGGAGGGGGGGTAAAACCCAAACCAGGTGAAATCTCCTTAGCCCACTGCGGGATATTGTTCTTAGATGAATTCCCTGAATTCCAAAGAAAGACCTTGGAGATTTTAAGACAGCCTATGGAAAATGAAAAAATTCATATTGCAAGGGCGTCGGCGACCGTTACATATCCTGCCAAAATAATGGTGGTTGCTGCAATGAATCCTTGCCCCTGTGGATATGCAGGACAGGAAAAGCGCAAATGTACTTGCAGTGAATATCAGATACACCGGTATACTTCTAAAATTTCAGGACCTTTGGCGGACCGAATAGACATGTATATTGAAATATTACCAGTGGATTATGAAGACCTGTCGGACCAGGGCGGAAAGCAGAAAAAAGGGAAGACATCTCTTCAAATGCGCAATGAGGTCCAAAGGGCAAGGGAGGTTCAGGCCAATCGCTATAAAGGGGAGGGTATTTCCTACAATTCCCAGCTGACGCCACCGCTTATAAAAAAATATTGTTCTTTAAATGAAAGTTGTTTAAAACTCTTTGAGAGAGCCTTCAAAAGCTATGGGTTCACCGCCCGTACATCACATAAAATAATTAAAATGGCAAGAACAATTGCTGATATTGATGGTGAGGAAGGAATATTGGTAGAACATTTAGCAGAGGC
>CAZMMB010000010.1:0-7456 GCA_964567325.1 uncultured Oscillospiraceae bacterium | reverse complement strand
ATAGGGAAGGGCGAATTGATATGATTAACCTAGCTGAAAGGATAAAAATGACTAGGATTAAAGATTCTAACTATCCGGAATTATTAAGTACCATTGCTAGCCCACCTGAGAAACTATATTATAGGGGAAGGTTTCAATTATCCAACAATCCTTGTTTAGCAATCGTTGGTTCAAGAAAGGCGACTCCCTATGGGAAATGGGCTGCCTATAATATAGCAAAGCGTGTTGCTGAACATGGGGTAACGGTTGTAAGCGGTCTTGCATCTGGTATTGATGCCTGTGGTCATTTGGGGGCCCTGGATGCAGGGGGAGAAACCATCGCTGTTTTAGGTTGTGGACCTGATATTTGTTACCCAAGGACTAATAGAGACTTAATGGAAAGAATTGCCTGCGAGGGGTTAATACTTTCTGAATATACCCCAGGTACAGACCCCCTTCCCTGGAGGTTTCCTGCACGAAACAGAATAATCAGTGGCTTGTCCTACGGTGTTTTAGTGGTAGAAGCTGATATAGACAGCGGGTCACTTATTACCGCAGGAAATGCTTTGGAGCAAGGGAGGGAGGTATTTGCGGTGCCAGGCAACATAAATTGCATCTACAGCAGGGGTACTAATAAATTAATACAAGATGGAGCCACCCCGTTAACAGATATTGATGATATATTGGATTTTTTAGAAATTCGTAAAGTCAAACCCAAAAAACATGAGGGTATACATCTTGGAAAAGATGAAAATGATATATTAAGAACCTTGCAGGAAAACGGAATCATTACAATCGATCGCTTATGCATTTTATTGGGGAAAAAGCCCCAAGAGCTAGGGGGATTAATTACGATTTTGGAAATGAAAGGTAAGATAAAAGTTAGTATGGGCAAAATATATGTTGCAAAATAATGGTTTAGGCAATATAATCATTCATTGGAGCATTTGCCTACTATTATATATATGTAAGTTATAACTAGTAGAAATATGGCAAATGGCCAAGATTAGCAGCAAATTAATTACATTTATCATATAATTTTAGTGGGAGGGTTTTATGGGAAATAAGTCTCTAGTAATTGTAGAGTCCCCATCAAAAGCAAAAACTATAGGAAAATTTTTAGGAAGCAAATACAAGGTCGTTGCTTCTGTAGGTCATGTACGCGATTTGCCAAAAAGTAAATTGGGGATAGACATTGAAAATAACTTTGAACCACAATACATTTCTATAAGGGGAAAAGGCGATATTATAAAAGGCTTAAAAAAAGAAGCGAAGGGAGCATCTAGAATATACCTGGCAACTGACCCAGACAGGGAGGGCGAGGCTATATCCTGGCATGTTGGGCATTTGCTTAACATGGATGTGACCAAGCCATGTAGGATTGAATTCAATGAGATTACAAAACAAACTGTACAAAATGCCGTGAAAAATCCCCGGCCAATCAACATGAAACTAGTTGATGCCCAGCAGGCTAGAAGGGTTTTAGATCGTTTGGTGGGCTACAAAATCAGTCCCTTACTGTGGCGGAAGGTTCGCAGGGGTTTGTCGGCTGGTAGGGTGCAATCTGCAGCTTTAAAAATCCTTTGTGATAGGGAGAAATTAATAAAAGATTTCGTTCCAAAGGAGTATTGGAACATATTTGCTCTGTTGGAGAAAAATCCTGAAGGTGACCGAAAGGTAAGAAAAAGGCAATTCACTGCCAGATTGGCCGAATATAAGGGTAAAAAGCTAGCCGTTAATAATAAGGACGAATCTGATGCTGCAATAGCTGCGATTGACAAGGAGGGCTTTATAGTAAAGACTGTGGAGGCTAGGGAGCGGACTAAGAGGCCATCCCCTCCTTTTACAACAAGCAGCATGCAACAGGAGGCATCCAACAAGCTTGGTTTCTACACTAAAAAAACCATGTTGATTGCTCAACAGCTATACGAAGGTGTGGAGGTGAAAGGGCATGGAACGATAGGACTAGTTTCCTACATAAGAACGGACTCGGTCAGGATAAATGAGGACGCCCATAAAGCCGCCCTAGATTATATCAAAGAAAAATATTCTGATAAGTATATGGGAAATCATGTATATGTAAACAGAAAAAAAGATGTGCAGGATGCCCATGAGGCCATTAGGCCTGCAAATATTAGCATACATCCGGAAGAAATAAAAAGTTCCTTGACGAGAGACCAGTATGGGTTATATAAGTTAATATGGTCAAGGTTTCTTGCAAGTCGTATGGCGTCGGCAGTATTTGATGTGGCATCGGCTGAAATAGAAAATGGAGACTATATCTTTAAGGCAAGTGGGAGTAGTTTGAAATTTGATGGATACCTAAAAATATATAACAACTCGGCAGAAGAGGATGCAGATAAAATGCTACCCTTGCTAGAAGCCGGTGAAAAGCTGAATATGCTAGATTTAAAGGGAGAGCAGAATTTTACCCAACCCCCCTCTAGATATACGGAGGCGTCATTGGTCAGGGACTTAGAGGAGAAAAACATAGGGCGTCCAAGCACTTATGCACCAATAATGGCCACACTAATTGATCGAAGATATATAGTTAGGGAGAAGAAGGTACTGATTCCTACAGATCTTGGTTTTATAGTAACTGACTTGATGGAAAATTATTTTCCAGAAATTGCTGACACCAGCTTTACAGCTGAAATGGAGGATAATTTAGATAGTGTGGAAATCCACCATACGGATTGGAAGATAATAATAAAGGATTTCTATGAAATTCTCAGCAAGGAGCTGGAAATAGCGGAGAGGGACATAGAGAAAGTTAAAATCCAGGATGAAGTGACTGATGAAAACTGTGAATTTTGCGGTAAACCGATGGTGGTTAAACAGGGTAGGTTTGGGGAGTTTATAGCCTGCAGCGGTTATCCGGAATGCAAAAACACAAAATCTAGAGTTCACAAAATAGATGTAAAATGTCCTAGCTGCGGAGGCGATATCGTGGCTAAAAAAGGTAAGACCGGCAAGCTGTTCTATGGATGCAGTAGCTATCCTGATTGCAAACAGGTGTTTTGGAACAAACCTATTAATAAGGAATGTCCCAAGTGCGGGTCACTGTTAACTGAAAGGAAAACAAAAACTACAAAACATGTTTGCTCGAACCCAGATTGTGGGTATAAAGAATAATGCAATAAAATGGCACATATAGCCGGGAGGTACAAATGGAACAATTTCATGCAACTACAATAGTAGCAGTGAAAAGGGAAAATGGTGAGGTTTGCATTGGTGGCGACGGGCAGGTAACCATGGGTCAGGCAGCTATCATGAAACACTCGGCAAAAAAAAGTAAGGAAAATATATAAAAACTCTGTAATAACGGGCTTTGCCGGATCTGTAGCGGATGCTTTTACCCTGACAGATAAATTTGAGAAAAAATTAGAAGAACACGGTGGAAATATAAAAAGAGCTGCTGTGGCTTTAGCCCAAAGTTGGAGAACAGATAAGGTAATGAGAAACCTAGAGGCCCTGATGCTGGCAGCAGATAAGGATACCCTGCTCCTGATATCGGGCAACGGTGAAGTCATTGAACCTGATGAAAATTTCGTTGCTATAGGTTCGGGGGGCAATTATGCCCATGCAGCGGCTAATGCACTCTATAAGCATACTGAGTTGAGCGCGGAAGAAATTGTCAGGGAAGCCTTGGCAATTGCAGCATCGATATGTGTATACACCAATGATCACGTATCCATAGAAAAACTTTAGTTTAAGGCTAATGAGCGGGAGGAAAGAAATTGGGAACTTTATATTCAATGACACCGAGGGAAATTGTTCAAGAGCTGGATAAATATATAATAGGGCAGGATAGTGCAAAAAGATCTGTTGCTATAGCTCTTAGAAATCGTTACCGAAGAAGCCAGCTTCCTGATGAGATGCGGGAAGAAGTTTCCCCTAAAAACATTTTGATGATGGGGCCAACAGGTGTAGGAAAGACAGAAATTGCCCGTAGGTTGGCTAGGCTTATGGATGCACCTTTTGTTAAGGTTGAGGCCACCAAATTTACAGAGGTAGGCTATGTTGGTAGGGATGTAGATTCCATGATAAGGGACCTGGTAGAAGCTGCTATCAGAATTACCAAACAAAATCACCTCCAGGATAAATACTCTATAGCCGATGAAATTACCGAGGAGAAAATTATAGAGGCTATAATACCAGGTAAGAAGAAATCATCCCATAGCGGCGGTGGTGTGAGGGGACCTTTCGATTTCATCTTGGGGGGAGGTTTTCAGTCAGCCCAACAGCAAACCCCCAAAACGGAAGAAGATGACGAAAACAAGACGGAAATTGAACTGGCAAGGGAGCAGGTAAGACAGCAGCTCAAAGATGGTCTTTTAGAAGAACAATTCATTGAAATAGATGTTATAGAATCACCAAAGGGAAACCAGCTAGATTTAGGCAATGAGGAGATGAGCATAGCCATTGGAAACATATTTGGCAGTATGGGACCGCAAAAGAAAAAGAAAAAGAAGTACACGGTTAAAGATGCCCGCAAAATTTTGAGGGAACAGGAGGCTCAGAATCTCATTGATATGGACCAGGTGACTACGGAGGCCTTGGAAAGCGCAGAACAAAATGGTATCATATTCATAGATGAAATAGATAAAATTGCATCGAGTTCAGGTTTTAAGGCCGGGGCTGATGTATCCAGGGAAGGGGTTCAAAGGGATATCCTTCCAATAGTAGAGGGCAGTGTAGTTAAGACTAAATACGGCCCGGTCAAAACTGATCACATGTTATTCATAGGAGCCGGTGCTTTTCACACAGCCAAACCTACAGATTTAATACCCGAACTCCAAGGGAGGTTTCCTATAAGGGTGGAACTGGAGAATTTAACTAAAGAAGATTTTGTAATGATTTTAACAGTTCCAGAAAATGCCCTGATAAAGCAACACAAAATGCTTCTTGAAACCGAAGGTGCTAAAATTGAGTTTACGGAAGATGCTATAGAACAGATTGCAAGTATGGCATATCTAACCAATGAACAGACAGAGAATATAGGTGCCAGAAGACTCCATACCGTAATGGAAAGATTGTTGGAGGAAATATCTTTCAATATTCCTGACATGCCGGATCAGGAGATAGTGATAGATGAGAAATATGTAAGAGAAAGGTTTGAAGATCGCATTCAGGCTGACAATATAGATAAATACATCCTTTGATATAATTGAAAATCTTTTATATCGTAGGCTATACTGTATGACTCTATAATAATCCCCTTTTTCATCCACTAGAGGGGGGTTTTATAGTGTTTGAAGAATCAACTAGCTTTTTGTCTATCGATGACCTTTTAATCGGAAGTAAAAAAGCCTGAGAATATTTCGAAAATTATAACAATTCACTGTTCCAATATGTGAAAATGGTGTATAATGAATATAAAATAAAAACGCAGACGGAGGTAGATGGCACTATGGCAATGGATTTGCTTGATAAAATTAGAAAGATGAATTGGGTTTTGCAGGAAAGCACGACAGGTGTGTTTTCGTTTAATGATCTCTGTAAAATCCTGAGCGATTTGGCGGATGCTAA
This sequence comes from uncultured Oscillospiraceae bacterium, assembly GCA_964567325.1. GTDB lineage: Bacteria > Bacillota > Clostridia > Peptostreptococcales > Anaerovoracaceae > UBA1426. The sequence continues at coordinate 1,945 of CAZMMB010000010.1, read as the reverse complement.
TGTGTATGTAGTGAATATAAGGGGAAAAGTTCTTGGTGTTCATTATAAAATAGAGACTGAAAGCGCGGCAATAGTTGACCCGGAGACTGGGATAGAGAAGTTTCCCATAGAGTATAGTGAGGCTTTATTAAAGGTGTCCGATACTATGATTAATGTAAGTCACGAAGAGGCGCTGGAAATTTTTAAATATGAATATGACACCTACGAAAAATTCTATCTTATTGTTCCTATAGTAAGTGGCGGACAACGTTTGGGTACTTTGGTAGCCACTAGGTATCTTCCTAAGTTCTCAGCCGAGGATGTAATACTTGGCGAATATGGAGCAACTGTTATTGGCTTGGAGATACTGAGAAGAAAAACCATGGAGCTGGAAGAAGAAAATCGGAAAACATCAGTAGTGCAAATGGCCATTGCAACCTTGTCTTATTCAGAAATAGAAGCGGTGCGCCAGATTTTCAAAGAACTAAAGGGTTCCGAAGGCTTGCTTGTGGCGAGTAAAATAGCAGATCGTTCCGGCATTACCAGGTCTGTAATAGTTAATGCCCTTCGCAAGTTGGAAAGTGCAGGAGTTATAGAAACCAGGTCACTGGGAATGAAAGGAACCCATATAAGGATACTTAATAACAAATTTAGCGAAGAGCTGGGTAAAATGCGTGGCTAGGGTTAATTTATCTTAATTCACCTATATTCCCCTATCGTCATATACTGTAAGATGGGGGTTTTTTATTATGGGCAGCTGGCAAAGGAATAGACGCAGAAAAAAAATAGTTTATTTATTGATGTTTTTATGCATCTCCCTACTTTTTTTCGGTCTACTTTTTATAGGCAGGTTTGTAAGACCTGCTATTGAGTCTATGGGAGAAATTAATGCCAGGGCAATGGTTATACAATCGGTAAATGAGGTGATACGGTATAAATATGGGGCTAAGGAAGCTTTTGAAAACCTTTTAGATATAAGCACCGACGCTGCTGGAAAGGTGACTTTAGTCCAGGCCAACTCAGCTGCCATGAATAAGATTTCATACGATTTAGCCTGGGAAATCCAAGAGGAACTAAGGAAGATAAAAGAGGAGAAAATCCTTATCCCTTTAGGTAGTATATTCGGTAATCAGATTCTTTCCCAGACAGGTCCTAAGGTTAACCTGAAAATATTACCCCTAGGGGCAACTACAATTAATTTTAACACTGAACTGACATATTCCGGAATCAACCAAACAAAATACAAGATATTTCTAGATGTTGTAAATGTTGTAAAGGTTATTGTTCCTTTTTCAAATAATCAAATACAAGTTGATACGTCATTGCTGATAGCTGAAGCCGTTATAATTGGGGATATTCCTGAATCTTATATCATTGTACCGAAGGATGATATACTTGATGCGGTAAATCCTTAAACCTTTAAAGGCTTTAATGAGCTAATGATTTTTGTGGTATACTAAATACATGGATAAAATATTAATTGATAATGAATATGCAAATCTAGGTAGACCTAAGGCAATTCTTGTGGGTTTGGAGCTATTTGAAGATATCTCTTATTATATGGAAGAGCTTAGCAACCTGGCTGAGGCCTTGGATATTGAGGTCTTGGGAGAAATGGTTCAAAGCAGGACTAGGCCTAACCCTTCAACTTATATAGGCAAGGGAAAGACATCAGAATTGGCCCAGCTTTGCAAGGCCATGGAAGCGGATATGGCAATATTTAATGAGGAACTTTCAGGTGTTCAATTAAGGAATTTGGAAGAAAGCCTTGGGGTAAAGGTAATTGACCGCACAATACTGATATTAGATATTTTTGCCAAAAGGGCTGTCTCAAGGGAAGGCAAGCTCCAGGTAGAACTAGCCCAACTTCAATATAGGCTGCCTAGGCTAACGGGCTTTGGCAAGGCCCTATCTAGGCTGGGTGGGGGTATAGGAACAAGGGGCCCAGGCGAAAAGAAGTTAGAAA
>CAZMMB010000009.1:13267-15264 GCA_964567325.1 uncultured Oscillospiraceae bacterium | reverse complement strand
GTTATTTGACCATCCCATGAGTAACATGCACACTACACGCAATTATTTGACCAGCATATAAAAACCTTGAACTCTAACTCTGTCCTGATCCGCCGGCACTGGTCAAATTAGCGCATCCGGTGTGCTTTTAATAGAGAAATAGCCCTGAAAAGTACACTACACGCACATATTTGACCAAATATCCAGGAAAAAGTACACTACACGCGGTTATTTGACCATCCCATGAGTAACATGCACACTACACGCAATTATTTGACCAGCGTATCAGACACAGGTACTACATGCCATCATTTAACCGATGATCTGAAAATCGGGATATGATGAATGGATTATTATCTTCAAATAATTCGTTTAGCAGAAGCTAAATTATGTCACCTAATTATGTCAGCACAAATGAAAATGTACCCTAACTATTGCCAAAATAGATATTTATGATAGAATTCACTATAGGATTAAGTCCCATATAGGACAAGGTCCCCCCCTAATTAGAAATCTTCTGCTCACTTTTTAAAAAATGGAGGGCGATTATGAAAAAAACTATTGCCATAATGATGGCCATATTAATTGTCTTTAGCCTAACCACTTGTTCAAATGGCAATAATGGTGGATTAGAAACCGACGGGATAAAGCCAATAGGCCAAATTGTAATTACCGGTTCACCCACCCTGGGACAAATTTTAACCCAGCTTACCATTGAGTTCACTGATAATAATATTACATGGGATAATGTAAACCCCTCATTTCCCAAAGAAGAAATAGATATCGTAATCAACGGAGGTGGCTCCGGAGCCGGCGTGTCTGCAGTGATTGATAAAACTGCAAACTTCGGCTTGATTTCTAGGCATATATCTGAGGAAGAACAAGGCAAATTCAATATTTTCAATCAATATTTACTAGGCATTGATGCCCTGACAATTTCCGTAAATCCAAAGAACCAGATACATAAGCTCGATGACAATTTAACTAGTGAAAATATTCAAAAAATATTTTCCGGCCAATATAAATATTGGAGTGATTTGAATTCAGCTTTACCCCGGGAAGAAATTGTAATCGTCACAAGGGATATTAGCGGTGGTGCCCACGAAGTGTTCCAACAAAAAATCATGGGTGATATAGAAGTAAGCCCTTACGCTATTCAAGCCCCTTCAATGGGCGCTTTAGTAACGAAGATTATCGAAAACAAAAATGCTATAGGCTATGCCTCCTACGGAGTGGTTAGTCAAAACAAAGGAAAGCTCATTCCTCTGCCGGTAGACGGTGTAAGCCCAAGCGGGGACAGTATTATCAATGGTGAATATAAGATTTCCAGGCCCATACTTATGCTGCTTAACGGCAGGCCTAGCCCCCAGGAAGAAGCCTTGCTGGATTTTTTAACTTCTGACAGGGGGATGGAAGTTATTGAAGACCACGGCTTTCTTCCAAACAGATAAGTCTGCAAATTATTTATGCTATATGGACCCGGTATTTGGCTCTGATAATAGTGATATAAATGAGTAAATATGACAATTTAAATAGAATACTACACAAGCTTTCCATGGCAATATCTTTTTTTGCCCTGCTTATACTGGTGCTCATAGTAGCCTTCATAATCAATAAAAGCCTGCCCTTTATAAAGAGTGGATATGCCGATACTCTTGCTACAGTGTCATGGAGACCTTTATCTAAAGCGCCAAGTTTTGGATTGCTGCCTATGGTTTCAGGAACCCTTTATATTGGGTTCCTTTCATCATTTCTAGCATTCCCTATATCAGTGGGCTGTGCTGCTTTCAGCACTTGTTGTTTGAAAGGGAGGCAGAAGCAGATTTTACTGAGCCTTATGGATATGCTTGCAGGAGTACCTTCTGTAGTCTATGGCCTTTTGGGATTTTATACCTTAATTAAATTATTGGAAATGCTGGGGGTTCTTGCCACCGGCGAAAGTATATTGGCCGCTACGATTACCTTATCCATAATGATTATGCCCTACATGACACTGTAGCAAGAGTATCGGCATATCC
>CAZMMB010000009.1:5021-13257 GCA_964567325.1 uncultured Oscillospiraceae bacterium | reverse complement strand
TTTGAAGAGGCGGAGCAAAAATATGGATTACAAAGCCAGGCCCTTGGCGTATCCCCATGGTATTCACTTACTTATTTAACATTTACCTGTACTAAAGGAAACATGATGACAGGATATCTACTAGCCCTCTCTAAAGCCTTAGGTGAAACTATGGCAGTTATGATGGTTGTTGGCAACAGTCCTGTTTTACCCAGGCTCTTTGGAAAGGGAATAACCATAAGTGGCCTCATCGCCTTAGAAATGGGCGCAGCTAGACTAGACAGTTTACATTATTATAGTTTATATACAGCTGGAATTGTATTGCTAATCCTGCTTTTAGCTGTCAATTTTGCAATTAGGAGTTTGGAAAAATGGACGAAAAAGGTTTAAAAATTAAAAAGTCATTAACTGTTCATAAACTTGTAAAGCTTTTATCCTTTACAGCTTTTATCGCTGTTATAGCCATAGTTTTAACTATTTTTGTAATTGTTTTTTTTAAGTCCGAACGGCAAATCAATTTCAGTTTTTTAACAGATAGACCAAAGGGAACCCCTATAGGAAGTCAAGGGGGCATATTCCCAGCCATCGTTGGAAGCCTGTATTTTACCTTAACTGCATGCGTATTTGCAACAATCCTTTCTCTTGTTATAGCCATATATTTGAAATTTTACTGCACCAAGGAGAAATATATGAAGATGCTAAGAATTGTCATAGGAATAATAGGAGGAATTCCTTCAATTATCTTAGGCCTGTTTGGTTATAGCTTCTTGGTGGTACATTTGAATTTTGGTATATCTATTCTATCCGGTGGGCTTGTTCTAGGTATTATGATCTTTCCATATATGGAAATTAAATTCGAACAGATTTTTCACGATATAGATCAGGCATACAAAACGAATGTGTATTCCCTAGGTGTAAATACCTATTATTACATATTTCACCTTGTAATTCCCCTTGCCTGGAGGGATATAGTATCTACTATTAGCCTGATGTCAAGTATGGCCATGGGAGCAAGTGCACCGCTTTTGCTAACCGGAGCTGTATTTTATTCTAAAGCTCCAAAGTCAATATTGTCCCCGGCAATGGCCTTGCCTCTGCATTTGTATCACTTAGTATCAGAAAGTATATCTATTGAAAACGCCTTTGCCACGGCAGGTGTTCTGCTCATTATATTAATTCTGTTAAATATGGTTACATGGCTTCTCAGCTATTGGGGTGAAGAAAAATGGATGTAGCAATTCGAATAAAAAATCTTACTACATACTATGACTCTAAAATAATTTTAAGGGACATAAATTTAGACATAAACAAAAATAGTATTACCACGATAATTGGGCCATCAGGATGTGGAAAAACAACCTTATTGATGACCCTATCCGGCCTTGCCAAAAAAATCCCCAGCTTTTCAATGGATGGGGAGATAGAGTACAATAATAAAGTTTTTACTAATGAAAATATCAGCGATTTAATAGGTAAATTCGGCTTTGTCTTCCAGCAACCTTTGGCCTTCCCCATTTCAATCGAAAAAAACATGATCTTTGCAACTAAGTACCTAGGTAAAACTAAGGGTCAAAGCATGGAAATTGCAATCGAAAAACTCAAAGAGGTAAATCTTTGGAATGAGGTTAAAGATAATCTGAAAATGAAGGCCAACAAATTAAGTGGCGGGCAACAGCAAAGGCTCTGCATTGCCAGGGCATTGACCATCTATCCGGATGTCCTTCTGCTAGATGAACCTTGTTCTGCACTGGATAGGGAAAATTCCACCATCATAGAAGAGATGTTGATTAAGATGAAAAAAGACTATACAATTATTTTTGTAACCCATAATCTCTCTCAGGCAAAAAGGATAAGCGATGAGATGATTTCCTTATCCATCACCTAATACCACTTTGGAGTGCGATGAAATTAAATGCTAATTTGGAATTTATAATCTTATAATGACACTTTCCCCTAGTGACATTGTGTCTTTTGTCACATTGCAATCGTAGGCCAGTATGTGCACCCCTACTTCTTCTGCATCCCTTAAGGCCTTCCCGAAGGCCTCATGGGTGACATTATTAGGTTCAAAATACTTGACATCTTTCATCTGAATCACAAAGATGGTAAAGGCTTTGAATCCTTTCCCTACTGCCTGCATCAGCTCGTAGATATGCTTTACACCACGTATCGTTGGTGCATCAGGGAAACGGGCTATACCATCAATTTCCAATGTAACGCCCTTAACCTCTAAAAATGCCTTTTCCCCCTTACCGCTTTCCAAATAGAAATCAAACCTGGACTTCCTAAAGGTCTGTTCCGCTTTCAGTAGTGATATACTTCCTTTAAAGTCCGGCAGTTTTATACGACCGGACTTAAGGGCTTCGCCAACTACCGTGTTTGGAGCTTGAGAGTCAATATTTATAAGACGGAAGCCCATTTTTATGCACGAGTCTTTCTCTTGCCCATATTTTCTGTATGATCCTCCAAAAACACTGTTGCACCCGGTATTAATATCTCCCTACAGCGGCCAGTGTTTTTAACATGGGCTATTTCTTCCTTATTGTTCACCATTACATGAGCTACGAATCGATTTGGTCTTGATATAAAAATCCCTTCTACTATGTTATTATATATCATTCAATTTCCCTTCCCTGCTAAGAATTCTATCATACTCCACCACACATAGATAACACATAGATAACACATAGATAATGTTACTATCTTTCAAAAGACCAATTCAATCCATATTTCAGATATGACATTTTTGAAACACGAAACTTTCTAATTAGTTGTATCATATCCCCACTAATTCGTGTCTTTCTGGATTTGGTAAGCAGGTTTAAATTTATTGGCTTATCATCGGGTTACATGCCAACAAAATATTTGAAAACCATGGTTAACCAATAATTATTTTTGGTCTATGCTATACTTAAACACAATAGCTCATAAAGATTCTACCAGGTAAGAAAAAATAGTGGGGTACAGTTGATGACATATTTCACCTACATATTACGCTGCAAAGATGGCAGCCTTTACACCGGCATCACTACTGATTTAGTCCGTCGTTTTAATGAACATGAAAGTAGGCGGGGAAAGGGTGCTAAGTACACGACATCACGCAAACCAATTCGCTACGAAGCGGCTTGGTTGTCGCAAAGTAGGTCTGAAGCGTCAAAACTGGAATATAGCCTTAAGTCACTGACAAAAGCGGAGAAAGAAAATCTTATTTGTGGTCAACAACCACCAAGGCTAAATCTAACCCAATATGCTAAACTTCACATTAATAACTATGGAGGTATTCAAATGTTATTCATCTGTTATCCAAAATGCTCCACCTGCCGCAAGGCGAAAACTTTCCTCGATGGCAAGGGCGAAAAATACGAGTTACGAGATATAAAATTAGAGAACCCCAGCGAAACTGAATTGCGCCAATGGCACGAAAAAAGCGGACTACCATTGAAGCGCTTTTTCAACACCAGCGGATTACTTTATAGGGAACTTGGGCTTTCTAAGAAACTATCTTCTATGAGCGAAGATGAACAGTTTTCCCTGCTGGCAGAGGATGGTATGCTGGTTAAGCGCCCAATTCTTATTGGCGAAGATTTCGTCCTGGTAGGTTTTAAGGAACCTCAATGGAAGGAACAACTAGACTAAATACAAATACCTTACCTGCTCCCACCTACTTCAACCACAAGGCGACAAATGTTCCCAATCACAGGAAGTTTGATTAGCATTCCCCCCTGACAGCATGATGTTTTAAAATCCTTTATTTGGGGATTATATATATATGCAATATTTAATGCCTAAGGCCTATATGGTAAATTTTAATCAAATATAGTAAAAACATGGGGCATAACTAGACAAAAATCCAAATATATCAATTATGAGGTAGGTTGCTATGAAAGAAATATATTTAGCCGGTGGCTGTTTCTGGGCAGTTGAGAAATATCTAGGATCCCTTCCTGGTGTTGGGGGGACCGACGTGGGCTATGCCAACGGTAAGACAGAGCATCCCAGCTATGAGGAAGTTTGCAGTGGAAGCACGGGCCATACCGAAGCTGTGCGAGTGGAATACGATCCCATGAAAATCAGCCTTCCACATATTCTCCACATGTATTTTGACGTAATAGATCCAACTAGCCTTAACCGCCAAGGCAACGATGTGGGAAGCCAATACCGAACAGGGATTTATTATGTGAATTCTGAGGATGAAATGGTGATCCGGCAGTCTATCGCCAGGTTGCAGCAAGGCTATGAAAAGCCTGTTGTTATAGAGGTCAAATCCCTAGAAAACTATTATCTGGCAGAAGAATATCATCAAAACTATCTTGATAAAAATCCAGGTGGGTATTGCCATATAGATAGGGATTCCTTTGAAAAGGCCGGCAAGGCAATTGTGGATCCCGAAGAATACACGATACCCAACGATGAGGAATTAAAAGATAAATTGACTCCACTACAGTATCAGGTTGTACGAGAAAACGGAACAGAGCCCCCTTATCAAAATGAATACCATGATCACTACTTACCTGGAATCTATGTGGACATCGTTAGCGGGGAGCCTCTTTTCTCCTCTAAAGATAAGTTCGAAGCCTGTGGATGGCCCAGTTTCACAAAAGCTATCGATCCATCTGTCACTAAAGCAAAATTGGACTTAGGCCATGGCATGATTAGGGAAGAGGTGCGGAGCCGGGTGGGCGATAGTCATCTTGGCCATGTTTTCCCTGACGGACCGAAAGATGCGGGTGGCTTGCGCTACTGCATTAACAGCGCCGCCCTTCGTTTTGTTCCTAAAGATGAAATGGAGGCCCAGGGTTATGGCAAGTATCTTGATTTGGTATGACCGTTTTAACCGCAGATGTTGTTTTAAATTCCGCCCTTCGATATCCAAACACGGTTGATATTACTGTTTCAAGTTGGAATGAGTTTTCTTATAAAGCAAATATACACACCCATATGGACGAACTAGCCTTACCGAGTGGGGCAGTAGTCACAAGAGCTGGTACGAAAGTAGCATTTCCGGAATTACTTTTTTTGTAACTAGGGCTTGCTGAACGATTCATAAAGGCCTTTAATTGCAGTGTTATGGCCATTTATGAATCTTACAAGTGCAAGGATAATTAGTATATCTGTCCATAATCCTTGCACTTGTAAAGATGGAAAAACACAAATCTTAATTTCCATCTGTTCAGCTTGCCAATAATTAGAGTCCGCAATCGGCATATATCAGCGGTTGGCTGATTACTGGCAGATTTCATCTGCCGGCTGAACTAATTCCGGCTTTCAAAATAATCCGTTCAGCAGACCCTAACTAGCCTCTAAGCTTGATATTTATCGCACAGATTTCTTGACATAGGGGCCGTTGAAATGCTAGCCGGGCATTAGAATATATCGAAAACGGTTCAGCATGCTATCACTATTTCTATATAATTGCCCACACTATTTGCAATTTTGCACACTTCACGGCCTAAAAAGTAACTCGTTATAAACAACTTTTGAATAGCAACCCCCTCCCACTAGTGAGGGTGACCCTTGCTATAGGGTGTTAATCTAACTATAGTAAATAGCAACTTCCTTCCACTAGTAAGGGTGACCTGCTAAAAGATTTTCTTCTTGACATGGGTACTAGTTTACAGTATGTTTATGTGTTAGATATGAAAAAATGAAGAAATGAAGGTCCAAACTATCTGAAAATCTTAAATTATCACAAGATATGGGGCTCACAAAACCATAGCATACAGTTGAATGGGTGTGATTATTATTAATAGCAAAATGCTCAAAGCTACTATTATCTCTATTTCAATGGCCACTGTCATGGCAGGCGCGGCCATTTCACCTGCCCTAGGAGTAATTGCAAAGGCCTTTCCCGATGCTAGCCAAACAAGGATAAAATTGATTTTAACAGTGCCTGCTATTACTATAATCCCTTTTACCTTTTTAACCAGTTATTTAACAACAAAACTAAGAAAGCGCACGGTCGTAATGATTGGATTAAGCAGCTATTTAATCGGTGGCCTAGGCCCACAATTTATGCCATCAATTGAATTGATTATTCTATTTCGCCTAATTCTAGGGGCCAGCGTAGGAATTCTCATGCCTTTATCTGAGTCCCTGATTTATGACTACTATACAGGTAGGGAACGGGCACAAATGATGGGATACAATGCAGCCTTTAGTAACTTTGGCGGTATTATAACAATGTTGCTTGCCGGATGGCTGGCAACCTTTAGTTGGCGACTACCTTTTAATGTCTACCTGCTGGGAATTTTGATCTTCCTGCTGGTTCTTTTCTTTTTACCAAAGGGATCCGTCACCCATCCACCACTGAACGAAAAGGGCTTAAAGATCCCGCCAGCTGTCTATGGCTATTCTTTAGCCATGGGAGCTGTAATGCTAGCATATTATGCGGTTCCAACTAACATAGCCCTTTACCTAGAGCAAACACGCCTTGGTGGACCTGCTCTTGCAGGAACTATTGTGTCATTTGCCTCTATTGGCGGAATGCTAACCAGCTTCTTCCTGGTCCATATTATAGAGTTTTTAAAAAAGCACCTCATACCTGTAATGCTGCTGGCTATGGCCTTGTCATTTTTTCTTTTATCTATTACCAGCTATGTGCCAGTGGTAATCATCGGCGTATGTTTTATCGGTTTCGCACAAGGTTCGCTCTTCCCTGTGCTAACAATGAAGGCCCTAGACACTGTTAAATTGCACCAGACCGACAGGGCAATAGCGATTGCAACAACTTTTATTTTTTCCGGTCAATTTTTATCACCAATACTCTTGGATTTAGTAGGTAAAATCGCCAAACGTGCTTCCATCAGATTTCAGTTTTTCACCCTTTCAGTAACTATTTTAGTTTCTGTAATAGGCCTTTTGATCTTAATGCACAATCAACAAGGATCCCAGCCTGCTACGGAACAGTAGGACCGACCAAGGCAATCACATAAAAAACTAAAGTTGCTTATTAAACATCAAAGTGAGCAAAATTACAAATATGGTGAGAAATTATATGTAATTTCCCAAACCAAACTTGATTTTTTGCACAGTTGGCTGCCACTAACCCGGTTCCCTAGGTTTATTTTTCTTTTATGCGATTGCCCTGAGGACCGACATAAAGGGCTTGATTTCATACACTAGACGGCTTATTATTATAATGACTTTGCAGTCAAAACAAACCGATAAAAATCCAGATTACAAAGGAGAACTTATATGAGAACACGGAGCAAGGGATATTGTCACTACTGTCATGCGGAATACACTAAAGCCGGCATGATTCGACATATTACCGCATGTAAGGAGCGAAAGAAGGAACTTGAAAAGGCTACGGATTCAAAAAATTGTGGTCATTTCACCTTATCCATCACAGGAAAATACAACAACAACTATTGGTTAATAATAGAATGCCGGGAAAATGCAACTCTAAAAGATGTAGACCAGTTCCTAAGAAATATATGGTTAGAATGTTGTGGTCATATGAGCGCTTTTTATATAAAAGGCCAGGCATATGACAGCAGTATTAATTCATCCGGACTTTGGGGGCCACCTTCAAAAAGTATGACACAACAACTAAAGAATGTGCTTGAAAAAGGAATGGTTATAGACTATGAATATGATTTTGGATCGACAACCTATTTAACTATATCTGTCTCCAACTACATACTAAGACCACAAAACAAAGACAAGATTACCCTTATGGCTAGGAACAAGCCCCATGAATTTCTTTGTTCTACTTGTGGAAAAAATGTCGCCAGATCTGTCTGCAGCTTTTGTATCTACGAGGGAGAAGGTTATTTGTGCAAAGACTGCGAAGATAGTCATGAATGTGGAGTCGAAGGGTTGTTACCAATATGCAATTCTCCTCGCTTTGGCGTCTGCGCTTATGAGGGTAGCACCAAGTATGAAGATTCCATCTTATAATCCTCATAAGGATAAACAGCATTTTAATAGTTAATAATTTTATTGGCAAAGCTTTTTGCCGATTTTATCCGGTCTTCATCCATAAATTCCTTTTCATAGCCCCTATCCCTAATGGTAAGCATACCTGCGTAATTCAAATTTGAATGCTTACAGTACCTTTTAATTCCCTCTTCAAAAATATCTGCGCCTCTCTCTATTGGATATCCACAACTAGATATAATCGCACAATTTTTTCCCTGCCAGAGGCATTCTTTCTTGCCAGATTTGCCATAGTATTTGTTCATGCCATATACTAAACGGTCAAGTACAGATTTCATCGGAGGAGTACAGTACCAGGAATAAATCGGACTTGCAA
>CAZMMB010000009.1:3502-5011 GCA_964567325.1 uncultured Oscillospiraceae bacterium | reverse complement strand
ACGTTTCTGCTTGTAAAATTTCATCAAATATAGCCTGAAGGTCATCCTCTTGCGGACAGCCAAAATCCCCGAAAACATCTTGACACTTTCTGCAGGCTATACATGGATTAATCCTTCTATCATAGAGATTAAACACCTTTACCAGGGCCTTGTTACTTTCCAATTCATTTATAAACGGTTTAAGCAAAGAAACAGTATTGCCATTCCTTCTGGGACTAGCCATTAAAATACAAATCTTCATAATGCACCTCTTAGTTTTTAATTGATGATAACATATACAGGGCAATTGCATAAAGGAAAAAATAAACCGATACAGCCTGTTGCCGGCGGCTAACTGTACAAAAATCACTAAAAAGCAACTCATGTTTGATAGGATGTGAATAGCAACACCCTTTAAATCTTTTAGGCTTTTATATGATTGACCTGTAGTTTACATTTGAACTATTTATATCTATATGATAAGTTTGTTGTACAGGTATTTCAATAGGCTTGGAAGGGGTCTCAATAATAATATTATGATTACTAAAGTCACGAACAGGGATTTAATTTTCGTTAAATATGGGAATAATCCAGAAAATATGATAGATGAAATGTTAGATAAAGCCGAAATATTAAATGACATTCCCCATAAGGATGCTTTAATAGGCATTAAACCTAACCTAGTCCTGGCAAAGCCATCAGAATCTGGTGCCACTACTTGTCCAAGGTTAGTAGAGACAGTTATTAGGTATTTAAAAGCCAGAGGTTTCCATAATATGGTTGTTTTGGAGGGTTAATGGGTAGGAGACAGAACATCAAACGCTTTCAAGGTCTGTGGCTATGTAGGGATTTCAAAGAAATATAATATCCCATTAATTGACTTACAAAAGGATGATTCACTTGGATTCACCCTAGATGGTGTCCAAATTAATGTATGCAAAAAAGCGATGGACATAGACTATATGATTAACATGCCCGTACTAAAAGGCCATTGCCAGACCAGGATTACCTGTGCCCTGAAAAATATGAAAGGATGTATCCCAGATAAGGAAAAAAGACGATTCCACACTATGGGCCTTCATAAGCCAATAGGCTACCTCAATAAAATTATTAAGCAAGATCTTGTAATTGTTGACGGAATCATTGGAGATTTAAATTTCGAGGAAGGCGGAAATCCGGTACAGATGAATAGGGTGATTGTCGGCAAAGATCCGGTTCTTGTGGACAGCTACGTTGCCCAACTCTTGGGTTACCTAAAGGAGGATGTTCCCTATATACTAATTGCGGAATCATTGAGCGTCGGAAAAGGCCACGTTGATGACAAAAATATATTGGAATTGAACAGAGACGACTCGGTTACTAGCCTGCCCAAAACAAGGCAAATCCAAAAGTTGGAGAAATATATAAAAGAGGATATGGCCTGTTCTTCCTGTTACGCAAGCCTGATACACGCCCTAGACATGCTCCAGGATAGGGGGGAATTATATAAGCTTCAAGGAGGATTTAAAAAGACTGTTCGGAAGGGACATT
>CAZMMB010000009.1:1991-3492 GCA_964567325.1 uncultured Oscillospiraceae bacterium | reverse complement strand
ATAAGCTTCAAGAAAAAATCCATATAGGGCAAGGATACAAAAATAAGAAGGGGAGTGGAAAGGGGGTAGGGACTTGCACAAGGGGCCTTAGCCAAAGTCTTCCTGGATGTCCTCCAAAAGCAAAGGACATTATAGATTTCCTTTGTAAGATATAAAAAACTGATTCTTTCTTGCATAGCTGATATGATTTCCAACAGTTAAACTTTTAATATTGAACGGCAAATTTACAAATCAACAAAAAGATACCCCTTGTTACTTACAATTTATAATAAGGAGAAAGCCTATGAAAATAATATCTAATGAGAAAATTAATAAACTCAAACTAATGCTTCAGAATTCCGAATACGCGGTAGTGCTGACAGGCGCCGGAATTTCAACAGAAAGTGGAATCCCTGATTTTCGTTCCAAAGACGGCTGGTGGCGAAATATCAACCCCATGGAAGTGGCTTCTGTAGAATCTCTTAATTCTAATTACAAGCTCTTTAGGGAATTTTACAAGCACAGGATTAGAAGCTTGCAAGGTTGCAAAGCAAATATCGGTCATGAGATTCTGGCCGACTTAGAGAAAAACGGCTTAATAAAAGCATTGGTCACCCAAAACATCGACGGTTTCCATTTAGAGGCTGGAAGCAAAAATATTTACGAACTCCATGGCTCGATTAACCACATCTTCTGCTCATCATGTGGTACTAATAGCAGTGTAAAAAACTTCCTTGCCGACGAATCCTGCCTAAGCTGTGGTGGAAATCTAAGGCCTGGAGTCATTCTCTTCGGTGAAGGACTTCCAGAAGATGCATGGTCCGGCGCATATAGGGAAATTGAAAAATCTGACCTGATTCTAGTTATAGGGACAAGCCTTAATGTCAGCCCGGTTAATAGTTTACCCTTTGTATCTATGGGCAAAAAGGTGCTGATTAATATGGACAGTACAGCATTTGATGATAGGTTTGACCTGGTTATCAAAGGTAAGTCTGGGGAAGTACTCAGTATGTTGGATCTTTAAAGTCGGAAATTATTGTCGAAACCTTTTAAATTGCCTAAAAGTAGTGGATTTTTCTTGGCCGCATCTTATAGTCCTCAAGCTCAGGGTCCCAATACCTTGACCATATTTTCATATCATCATGCTCCGGGTGTTCAGGGTCAAGTATGATTTCACGAAAATCAATGAAGCCACCTACACCACCTACATCCTCCGGCGGGGCCTGTCCCCTGGCTTCCAGTAAATATGGAGAGTCCCCTTCGTAATCCTCATGAATCTTTAGCAGTTTGATTTCATGCTGCCAGTAATCCCCCATGTCATAGGTATAGACTATTTTTTCATACTTAGGAAAAAGATCTGATATGGTGTGATTTTTAATTGAAATCGCATTTTCATCGTAATCCAAGTCATCTTCATAAGGCACCAGTCTTAGAATAGGTTTCCATTCGTCTTGACCGGGAACGGTAAAATCATATAGATGATAATCCCACCATCTATACACATCTTGTATAATCTTGTGCA
>CAZMMB010000009.1:1596-1981 GCA_964567325.1 uncultured Oscillospiraceae bacterium | reverse complement strand
AGTGCCTTAATTTCACACTAGCTGGGACAATCAATTTACGCTCAGCCTTATATATATCTAAGTCCAAAGTAACCAATATTTCAAATGCCCGGTATTTAAATATTGGTTTCCCCGTAAGATCTGACAGGGCTTTAAACATGCGCTTTTCAATGGATACTTCATCTCCGGAGCTGCCATGCCCCCTTGTATTTGCCCTTGCTCCACATGTGTCATCAAATACTTTAGCACCTTTTTCAAATTCCCTGCCAACATAAAAGGCACAATCGTTACCTCCATGTGTTACCCAAGATGCAGCCTTTCTATCTCGGTTTCTTGCAAAACCGGTGTTGCCGGCAGGCAATAAGTATTCATCTACAATATCCGGATTCACATTCATGTATAAAAG
>CAZMMB010000009.1:0-1586 GCA_964567325.1 uncultured Oscillospiraceae bacterium | reverse complement strand
ACGGTCTGCATTACCTGTATCATCCCAACTTCTTGGGGGTGTTTCTGATTGCTTCAACCATCATTTGTTTCACTTTTTCAGGATTTGCAAGATCTCTCTTCCTTATTTGATAAACAGCGACAACAAATCTGGTAGCGTTGTTCACGAACACTAACATATCATCCTTACGGCCGGTCCACACATTTGTCCAATTTACCGTCCATGAAAATAATGGATTTTCATTTGTTTCACTTGTCTTTTGGTCAAAGTCGCACCCCATGGCGTCCATCAATTTTTTGGTTAACAATATTTGCATTTTGTTTACTCCTTCGTTTTCCATCATTATTTGTGAATAAGGCTTTGACCTATGGAATGTATATGCACTCTAAAAAGGGTCCACTTTTGAGTAAATATCCAACCGAAAAAGGGTCCACTATTTAAACCAATATCCGGATATGGCATACTTGTATCCGGAGGTGCAAAACGATATTATCCCAATCAAAACGATTGTCTTTACGGCTAGTATAAAGAGAAAACATGTTACCGGCAAGTTAGATTTATGTTTTCAGTTTGCCTTAAATGTTGGTAAACCAACCCTTGCAAGGTTATCAGATGGAATCTATACTTTTACAAATAGCACCTTAGCAAGTTACCAGCAAGTTAGATTTACGCCCAAATTGGAATATATTTCATATATCTTGGAGCAGTAGATGGATCAAGTGGCTTAATTAATTTCGATTCGACTGCATCTTTAATCAGCCTTGAAACAGATGCTGACGATGATTCCTTTAACCCAAATCTTTCCCTTAAGGAACGATTTGTCAATTGTTCCCCCTGAACTTGTTTTATACACGAATGCAAGTAACACGCCCATAACTTATCTTCATAGGAAATTGAGTTAAATGGCATCTTTGAGAATAGAGTTACTTTTGTGCTCTCATCATATAAATCTATTCTAGGTGCAGGCAATTGCATCATTTCACATGAAATAACAATTTTATCCCACCCTGTACCTAGTTCTTCGCATATCTTCATATGACGCATTATTGATGCTATTTTCTCATTTCTTGATTTTGGTGGATTATCAATAATCCTGTAGATATCTACTAATGGAATCCCGGGATTTGTGATTTCTATCCTATCATCGAAAATTTCGATAATTGGAGACACACCGGTAATTGAGAAGTTTTGATGTATTAGCGCATTCGCAACCGATTCCCTAATTGCCAGAATAGGATATGCCGTTTTACTTTGCCTGAATGCTCCGGAAATCGGTTCTTCGGACGGTGTTAAAGCACCCATATATTTTATTAACCCCTCGAACCCAACTGCGTAGCCTTTACTGCCCACATCCTCTTTCAAAAGTTCAAGCCTATTATTTCCTTTATATCTAACAACCCGAATAGCTTTTCGTGACATACCCGGGAAATCAGTGAGTTTTCTAGCAAAAATTATGGCACCCAAATTTGTAATACCATAAAGACCATTATCTTGTTTAATGATAATACCCTCTTCGCACATGTAATGCATTAAGCCAATATTATCGGTTGGCAAAGGGACATTTTTATTTTCAAAATAAAAATAATAGTCAATAAGCTCTAATGCCC
>CAZMMB010000008.1:0-15517 GCA_964567325.1 uncultured Oscillospiraceae bacterium | reverse complement strand
AAGGTTTGCAATTGTAATTGCAACTTTATTACGTGCATTTAGTTTTTCAATTAAACACAACTGTAAATTCTGTACAAAATATGCGAAATTAATATTTCGGTACTAATGCTTCCTGTGTAATAGATAGTATGCTATGAATAGTGCCCATGTAGATGTAGGGAACCGCTAGTAGAAAAAATGAAGCGGTTCTACACAAGGCTTAGACAAGGCTGTCTGAAATACCCTTGCGTAATGTAAATTACTGGGATACATCATACATTGATGGCACTCTGTTGGAAAGACCCCCTATGGCCTCACCTATCTTGTCTGCATAATCTGCATCAAGGTAGGCCTGTATGAATCCAGGTTTATCTGACGCCATAGCCAGGGGTATTCCCCATGGATCAACTATAAGGCTACGGCCGCAGAACCCGCTTGTCCTTCCCATTTTACTGTAAAGGTTCGCACCCGCAACATACATGGAATTATGCAATGCTGTAGCCTGCATAAGATTCTGCCAATGATCAAACCGTGGCTGATAAAAAGCCGCCGGCACAAACAAAAATTGTACACCCTGTAGTGCCATTGTCCTAGCCATCTCTGGAAAGCGTATATCATAACATATCATAAGGGCGATTTTTCCAAAATCCGTTTCAAAAGAAAATATTTTGTCGCCTCTGCTTATTAAATTTGACTCCTTTTGTTCTTCCTTTGCGTTCAAGGCGTCAAATAGATGTACCTTATCATAGCTTCCTACAATTTCCCCTTTTCGATCAAACAAAAGGGATGTGTTGTATAGTTTATCGCCCCGTCGATTGATTATAGTACCAGCTATAATGTAGGTATTGTTTGATTTAGCACAACGAGAGAATGTTCGCAAGAACTCCCCGGGTATCGGTCCAATCCCATCTGCCTCATGTCTTTCCGGAAAAGAGTAAAAGTATTCTGGTAAAATTACCATATCAATATATTTATACAAGCTAAATGCGCTTTCCATTATTTGAATTGCATTGCTTAGATTGTATTTGATATCCTTTGTTAAAGTGGTTTGAATTCCCAAAACACTGACTTTATTTCTCATTTAGCTTTTGTCCCTATTATATTTTTTCACATCATAAATCCTATTATAAATTCATATATGTTATTTTACCCTCAAAGCAAAATCATATGAAATTTATTTCTGAGATTTATTTCGTTTACATGTGATTAAATCTAATATAAAACAAAATTTGAATTGATTTTATCCAACTATGGCATATGTCGCCAAGGCCGTTGCCGTAAGTAGACCATTGCTTTTTAAATGACATTCACCTGATAATGTCATTAGCCTTCTACCTAAGGAAGTTGCCTTGGCTGTTACAAGAATAGAATCACTCATTGGGACAGGCTTAAGATAGTTCAATGATATATTTATAGAAACAGAGGATTTACCTTGGCAAAGGAAGGAGGCAAATATACCCAAAGCCTCATCAAAAGCTGTCGCAATGAATCCAGCATGCATAGTTTCATGTTCATTGAGTTGTTCTGCCAGCACAGGAAATTCGATTGTAACAGTCTGCTTTGTCCCATTACAAGATACCAAGATTGGATCCATCATCCTGCTCACATAGCTGGACTTTTTAAAATCCTGAATAATTTCCTCTATATTTTTTTCATAATCTTCTTCCAGTAACTTTTTTAATCTGCTCATTTTAATCCATCCTTTTTCAACATGAATATTAGCTTTTTCAATAAATCTAAAGAAAGCAGAGCCGGAGCCCGATTCCAATAATATCATAAATGTAGGCCAATCGCATAAATAAAATAGAACGATGCAGGCAGGTTCGGGGAAAACCGAAAATGAAACTATTTTCTGCTCTGGCATTTGCTGTGATGAATGCCCTGGCAATAGGATGTTAAGGAAGGCGGACCGAATCAAATGAGAAGCTTAATACAGGCTTCTTAAGAAATACGATAACTAATTAGTGTAAAAAATATACTGTTGATCCTAAATGTAAGGGACGATAAATTTGGCATACGATTTTTTAGCTTTCAAAGGTATTGCAATGCCAAGAAAAAGATAAACGGAGACTAATAAACGAGAAGGCCGTCGAAAATATTCATATTGACCTAGGTTTCGGTTGACCAAAGTTGAAATAAAATGTACAACCCAATTAGTTCAAATAGAATTTATAGTGAATCCCTTTTCCGTCTATGGTATGATAATTGAACTAGGTCCAATATATGGAGGATTCTCAAATTCTTTCCCAACCAAAAATGAAATTTGTCGCTTATATCAAGTGAATAATACTATGATGATATTGTGTTTAAACAGGAGGATATTGCTATGAGAAGAAAAGATAGGGAAATGGACAAGAAATTTGGGCTTAAGGTTATTGATAAATCCAGATTTGCCACCTTGTCAATGATTGATAAGGATGGAAAGCCCTACGGACTTCCCCTCTCTATTGTAAGGAATGGAAACACTTTGTACTTCCACTCTGCAAAGGAGGGGGCAAAAGTAGAGGCCTTGAAAAGCAACCCTTATGTAAGTATTTCTTTTGTAGGTGACATCAAAATTCCCGACAACTACAGGGAAGATCAGCTGGATGAAATTATAAAGGATGAGTCTAAAACTGTCCTGCTTATCAGCAGTGTATTTACAACGGAATTCGAATCAGCCATTGTAAAAGGTAAGGTGGAACTCGTGCAAGAAGAAAATGAAAAAATTAAGGCCATGAGGTTGGTTTGCGAAAAATACACCCCTCAAAAAATGAAGTATTTTAATGCGGCTGTAAAAGCCGGTTTGGCCAGGGCCAATGTCTATAGGCTTGTAATAGATGAAATCACAGCGAAAAGGAAGAAGTATGATTCTTATGGTGAAGAGATGAAATGGGGACGAATAAGTTAGCATATGGTCCCCTACCATCTAATCATCTACAGGCACCCTTAAAACTCGCATGGCATTAAATATTGCTAACAAGGCTACCCCGACATCTGCAAAAACAGCCTCCCACATGGTTGCAATTCCACCGGCACCCAATAGTAAAACAAGGGCTTTTACGACCATAGCCATAACAATATTCTGCCATACTATTCTTCGAGTCCTTTTGGCAATTTTTATTGCATTAGCGATTTTCGAAGGTTCATCCGTCATTAATACAATGTCAGCCGCCTCTATGGCAGCATCAGATCCTAGCCCGCCCATTGCAACACCTACATCCGCCCTTGCTAAGACCGGGGCATCGTTTATTCCATCCCCTACAAACAATAGCTTCCCTTTTGGCCCCCTTGCCTTTTCCAACATTTCAAGTTTCTCTACTTTTTGGTGGGGCAAAAGTTCAGCATAAACGCAATCAAGCCCCAATTCATCAGCAATTTTTTCTCCTACGATTTTGCTATCCCCAGTCAACATGACTAGTTTTTTTACACCCATAGCCCTTAATTGTCCTACAGCCTTGAGACTGTCCTCCCTTATTTCATCCGAGATTTCAATTGCCCCTGCATATTCACCGTCGACAGCTATGTGTACCAATGTGCCAGCATTCGGGAATTCTTCATATGCAACTTGTTCCTTTTTCATAAGTCGTTTATTCCCAGCAAGCACTAGCTTTCCATTCAATTCAATCCTTATACCATGGCCTGGAATTTCCTCATAACCCGAGATTCTGCCCTTATCGATACCCTTACCATAGGCAGACAAAATTGATAAAGCAATTGGATGGTTGGAATTGCTCTCGGCGTATGCCGCATATTCTAAAATTCCTTCCTTTGAAAATATGCCCCTATTTAATATATTCGTAACTATAAAAACCCCTTTTGTTAGAGTTCCAGTTTTATCGAATACAGCGATGTCAACATCATTTAATGCCTCTAAATAGTTACTTCCTTTGATCAATATGCCTTTTTTAGAGGCACCGCCTATTCCACCAAAAAAGCCTAAGGGAATCGAGATGACCAAGGCGCAGGGACAGGAAATTACTAAAAATATTAAAGCCTTATGTATCCATTGATCGAAGCGGGCCCCAGGGATAAATAAAGGTGGGATAATAGCCAGGGCCAAGGATGCAAATACCACAATTGGGGTATAGTACCTAGCAAACTTGGTAATGAAATTCTCAGTCGGAGCCTTTTTACTACTGGCATTTTCAATTAAATCGAGAATCTTAGAAACTGTAGATTCATCAAATTCATTGGTCACCTTTACAGTTAAAAGGCCATTATTATTTATAGATCCAGACATAACAGCATCACCAGTCCCAACCTCCTTTGGCAGGGATTCACCGGTCAGCGATGATGTATCTAATGTAGACCCCCCTTCAATAACTATACCGTCCAAGGGAACCTTTTCCCCCGGCCTTACTATAATCACATCCCCCCTAAAAACCTCTTCAGGCGATACCTTTAAAATATCATCCCCTTTTTTCAGGTTTGCATAGTCAGGCTTAATATCCATCAATGATGCAATTGAACGGCGGGAACGATTTACAGCCATCCCCTGGAAGAGTTCGCCCACTTGGTAAAAAAGCATTACTGCTACCCCTTCAGGATATTCTCCAATTGCGAAGGCCCCTATAGTTGCCAGACTCATTAGAAAATTTTCATCAAATACCTGACCTTTTGCAATGTTTCTTATAGCCCTTAAAATTACCTGGCCACCAACCATCAGATAGCCGAGCAGATAAAGTGAAATCTTTATCTGAAAAGGGAGACTGAAAACCAGTGCAGTAAAAAATAGCAGGGAACCAATAGATATAATTATAAGTTTAGATTTATTTAAACCCTCACTATGGTCATGCCCGTGGCTATGCCCGTAGCTATCATTATGATTGTGATTATAGCCACCACTATAGGCAGATTTTTTTTCAATAATCTTTGCCTTAGGCTCAATCATATTAATAGCTTGGTAAATAGCAGGAGCTAGTTCACCATAATCCCCATCCCTTTGCACTTTTATTTTTAAATGGCCGGTTGCAAAATTCATTGATGCTTCCGTAATCCCATTTATCTTATTCAGTTTATTTTCAATTTTGATGGCACAGCTGGCACAATCAAGGCCTTCAATTATAAACTTCTTTTTTACTATCTTAGACATTTTACATCCTCATTTCGCTAACGTTCATTTATGTGCATTAATCCCTGTTCAAAGATCTGTCTAACATGTGCATCATCTAATGAATAGTACACGACCTTTCCTTCCCTTCTGTTTTTAACCAGCCGGGCAGCTTTTAATACCCTTAGTTGATGGGAAATAGCGGACTGGGTCATATTTAAAAGTGCCGCAATATCGCACACACACATTTCCGACTCCCCCAAGGCCCAAAGAATTTCTACCCTGGTAGAATCGCCAAATGCCTTAAACAGCTGGGCTAAACCATAAAGCGTTTCCTTGGCTGGCATCCTACGTCTAACTTCATCTACCACCTCTATATGGATTACAGTACAATCACATTTTTCTAGGTCAAATTCCTTTACCATTTCTTGCCTCCGGGTTCATATGAATACATGACTAACTGTTCATATGTTATTATATTCCCTAAACTTATAAAGTGTCAAGTTATTTGGGATGAGCAGGCATGTAATAGAATAATTTGAAATTTTTGAAAGACTCTTGTAATTTTTTTCCGATTGCAGTAAACTTATGTCGATTACTTATATCTGTTGCGATGAAGGAGCCGATTATGAGTAAACTAAATTCCGATATTTTATGTTTTGTCAATTGTCTTAAAATTATCAAAGAAGTCTTATCTCTAGACATATGGTTTAAAGATGCCAATGACAAATATCTGATTGATAAAGGGTATTCCCACGAACACGTGGAAATCAGTAAAGCTGTTCCAATTGACAAGAATTCTAGCATAATTGCCAACGGGCACAGCTGTGCCGGTGATAATATTAATTTTGGGCCCAGTAAAATGCATATAGAAAAGACAGAACAGGGCTCCTATGAAATATATGAAACTAACATAACTGACGCTACCGATAATTTTTTAGGGATTATAGGTTTTTCTAAAGATATTACACAAGAAATTCTACTCTCTAAGTTCCTCGGCTTTGCATATCGATCTATAGACGATGACGAATTTTCTATGACATTTCTATCAGAGGGTTGCCATGTCCTAACAGGTTATAGGTCTGAAGAACTATTAAACAAACAGCCTGCCTATTATGATTTAATAGATCCTGAGTACAGGAAAAAACTTTTAGATAGGTGGGTAAATGATTTAAAACCTGATGAAATCGGCAGCGAAGAATATCCAATCACAACGGCAACGGGGGAAAGCAGATGGGTTTGGGAACAATTTCAGGAAAGGAAGGATCCCAATCATGTATACATAGCTACCGAGGGCTTTGTAACAGATATCACTGAGAGAAAACTTGCGGAAAAAGCCCTTGCCAAAAGCGAAGAGCGCTTCCGCACCATGTTTGAAAAGGCACCCCTGGGAATTGGAATTTTCCATACCCCTACAGGTAAGGCAATTCAAGTCAATAAGAAATTTGCTGAAATTTTAAAAAGGACACCAGAGGAAATACTTTCAATAAGTTGGACCGAATACACCCATTCAGATGATGTAAAAGCGAACTGGACAAACTTAGAACTGTTGAAAAATGAGGGATCTAATGAGTTTTCGATGACCAAAAGATATATTTGTGGCGATGGTTCTCTCATCTGGGTAAATATGACTATCGCACCTTTTTCAGCTGAAGACACTAACCATCACCTTTGTATGATAGAGGACATTACCGATAGAAAAGAAGCCGAGGAGGAAATACTTTTCCTCAGCTATCACGACACGCTAACAGAATTATATAACCGCAGATATTATGAACTAGCATTGCACCGCATTGACAATTTGTCAAATCTACCAATTTCCTTAGTTTTGGCAGATGTAAACGGCCTTAAACTGGTTAACGATGTTTTCGGTCATTTAGCCGGAGATAAGCTTCTTAAAAAAGTGGCAAAAGTGTTTAAGGAGGAAACCAGGGAAAACGACATAGCATCTAGGATTGGTGGGGACGAATTTATCCTGATACTGCCTAAAACAGGTCCGGAAAAGGCAAGGAAGATAGTTGACCGCATCAATTCAAGTATTTCTAATGAAAGGATAGAATGTATAACTTGTTCGGTATCTTTTGGACTAGCCACCAAGACAGATGCTGATGAAAGTATAGACAATATCTTCATGCGTGCAGAAAATAGGATGTACAACGAAAAACTGCTTGAAAGAAGTAATATGAGAAGCAAAACAATAAGGATGATAACAAAGGCCTTATACGAGAAAAGCAAGCAAGAACAACTCCACTGTGAACGGGTATCCAAACTATGTGAATCAATGGGTTTAGCATTAAATATGAGCCATGCTGAAATAGACGAGCTTAAGGCCTCGGGTCTCCTACATGATATCGGTAAAATCGGTATCGATTTACAACTTCTAAACAAGGAAACCCCCTTAACTGAAGAAGAATGGTCAGAAATAATGAAACACTCGGAAATTGGCTATCAAATACTTAAGTCTGTAGGCGAGTTCTCAACCATCGCATATTATGTCCTCTATCACCACGAGAGAATAGATGGCAGAGGCTATCCTAAAGGTATAGGCGGAGACAAAATACCTATCCAATCAAGAATAATTGCTATAGCCAACGCCTATGACCACATGACTTACTATTACAGACACCAAGAAAAGAAGAATAAAAAAGAGGCTGCTGAGGAAATATTAAAAAGGGCAGGCACACAGTTTGACAAGGAGCTATCTGAAATATTTATAAAAAAAGTATTAAAGGTCTAAACATATCATAGATTAGACACCTCACCAATATATATATATTAATCATTTTATAGAAGAGGTGTTTCCATGTCTGCTTTTAATCCCCAATGTATAAGCTATAGCCAGATGAATTTAATCTTTAATGCCCGTTATTATTATAGGAGACTAACCACCTGGACCAGAGCCTACATAACTAGCAGGTATTTCAACATAGGTACAACAGAGGCACTATTTGAAAGATTTTACCTTGAAACACTTGGTATTGGAAACATGATGTATCTAGTCTTTGGAAGGCGTATTTCTGAAGAATACAGCCAGTTGCTCAGCCAATATGCAATAATATTTCACAGTCTCATTGATGCTCAGTTATCGGGAGACGCCCAGGCTGTAGAGAAAAACGTAGATCGACTCTATCAAAATGTTAGAGAAAGGGCCCTTTTCGTTAGTTCAATTAACCCCTATTGGTCTGCTGATGAATACGAGGCTTTGTTTAACTCTTATATAATGCACATCCTTGAGACTGCAAATGCCCTATTAGAACAGGACTCGGCTCGAGATATTTATCTCTATGATTTGTTAAATGAACACACCGATGAGATGGGTGATGTTTTTGCACGAGGTATATATGAATATCTTACATCCGGACTCTCTATAGGTAGCACTGATAGGTTTGGTGATCAGGAAATACCTTGTATAACCTATGAACAAATGAATGATATTTATACAGTTAGAATGATGTGGTTTGAGCTAATTATATGGGTTAGAAACTATATGATAATGAGATATGCCAATGTAGGGAATCCAGAGGAGGCCATTATCAGGTTATCCCAGGTTGCTGATGATTATGTTACCACCCTCCATAAATTTTTCCCCAATATGGACGCAGACCGATATATGGAATTATTCAATTCCTATATTTTTTTGATAAGGGATTTTGTCTCTGCCATGATAGATGATGATGTTGAAGAGTTAAATCGTATTACAGTAGAATTATATCAAAATGCAGATGAACGGGCAGCCTTTTTAGCCTCTATAGACCCTGCCTGGGAGGAGGATGCCCGGAGAAACGAATTATATGAAAGCGTAAGGAATACCATAGAAGAATCTAATACTTTTCTTACAGAAGACTACGAAAAGAACATAGATATATTTACCCGCTTATTAGACCAGGCTGAAATGGCCAGTTCAGTCCTGAGTAATGTCCTTTTCGAACATATTACTGGATCAGCCACCCCAACAATTCAGGGTGGCTGACCATCCATCTATGGAGAATAGCCTAATGGTAAATTAGCAACAGCAAACAGTCCTCCTATTTGCTCCTACACCGGCTATTCCTTTTTCCAAATTGCAAAGGGCTTCATCGAGATGCTGTAAACCACACTGGATGCTCTCTATACCATCACATAGGCAGCATTTTTGCAGCTGACAAAGACCTTTTTTAAGACATACCAAGGCATCTCTGACACCACATACTCCGTTTCTAAAGTTAGAATCATTTTTGCAATCCCATTCGAACTCTAGGCACTTTAAGCCATTGATTAATTGATCTAATCCTTTTTCTATCTTGCAAATACCTCTTTCAATGCACCTAATTCCCTCACAAATCTTACAGCAGCAGCATATTAAGTGTAATCCGCAGAGTATATCTTTTCTTCCATCCTTAATCCTTCTTAATCCTTCTTGTGCTTCACCTAATATATCTTCCGGCTCGCAATCACAATGATCACATTTATAATATTTTTTTCTATACATTTTCATCACCTTTTTTGATATTTTTAATACACTTACTTAATATGATTATATGTAAATAGACGATTATGGTTCCTGCTCCTAAATAAATTGACGCTTTATCATCTAATGTATATAATTGTTTATGGAGGGAACCTCTGTGGAAAATGAAAGGATAAGAAGATTCATAAATAATGTACTTTTTGCTGGGCTAATCGCTTTAATCATTTACATTATTTTAGAGCATGTGCTTAAATTAGTTATGCCCTTTCTCATCGCCTTTATATTTGCCTATATCCTGAGACGTCCGGCTCTTTTTGTATCCAAAATAAGCCGAATACCTTATAAACCCGTTGCCTTGCTATTTGTCCTTTTTTTCTATTTCGCTATTGGGGTATTAATCTCACTGGTTGGAATAAAGCTCCTTTCATTTATAGGTGATTTTATGTCCGAACTGCCGCCCCTCTACAAGAATCAAATCGTCCCAACTCTCAAATCCTTTTTCTCTGAAATTGAACAAGGGGTTTCGCGGATGGACCCAACATTAAAGCCTGTCGTTAGCAATTTATCTAGCCAGTTTATTCACTCTATCGGTGAACTTATTTCAAACTTTTCCGTAAAGATAGTCGGTCTTGTTTCCGGCTATGCATCTTCTCTGCCATTATTGTTTATTAAAACTGTAATCATGGTAATTTCAACCTTCTTCATTGCAGCGGATTATGCCATGCTTACAGGATTTGTCGCTAGACAGGTTTCTGACAAATATCAAATTCTAATGCGGGAAATTAAAAACTATGTGGTTGGCACACTTTTCGTCTGCATCAGGGCCTATGCTATAATTATGAGCATAACTTTTATTGAACTTTCCATAGGCTTTACAATAATAGGTATCGGCAAGCCCCTCCTAGCAGGCTTTCTTATAGCCCTATTCGATATTCTTCCAGTCCTAGGCACCGGTGGGATTATGGTTCCCTGGGCAGCAATATCCGCAATTCAAAGCAATTATACATTGGCTATAAGTCTGATAGTCCTATACTTGATTGTTACAATTATAAGGAACATTATTGAACCCAAAATTGTAGGTAGTCAAATAGGCCTTCACCCGGTTGTAACCCTTCTCAGTCTTTTTGTAGGAGCCCAGCTATTCGGGGTCATAGGGCTTTTCGGTTTCCCCATAACCTTATCCCTCCTTCGTCATTTAAATGAAACAGGGGCCATAAAGATATTCAAGTAGGCTGTAAATACAGGCTCTTATTAATCGTTCGGCAAGCCCTAATTACCCACCATACATGCAATTTTGCTCATTTTTATGTTAAAAAGCAACTCATTTTTAAATAGGATGTGAATAGCAACTTTAGTTGCAATAATATGGAAACAATGATAGTATCATCGTATTGCAAAACTATGCAAACATTTCAATAAACATATTTCTTTAGTAGTTGAAAGGAGGATTGAATGCCTGAAGAATTCAAAGCAGGATGTCAGCGTCCAGCAATTGTTAAACCGGAAGCGGAGGAAATTCAGTCTGCATCCGAAATTGTAAACGGAAAGGAGAATAAGCAAAATATGATTAAAGTAGGTAAACCAGCACCAGATTTTACAGCGCCAGCATTTATAGATGGCAAATTCGCAAATGTAAGCCTATCGGATTATAAGGGTCAGTGGGTGTCGCTTTGTTTCTATCCGGGGGATTTTACTTTTGTCTGAGCAACTGAAGTGTCAGCAGTTGCTGCCAAAAACGATGCTTTTAAAGAGCTAGGAGTCCAAGTGCTTTCTATAAGTGTAGACAGTGTCTTCGTCCATAAAATATGGAATGATAATGAATTATCCAAAATGATTGGAAAAGATATACCCTTTCCAATGCTTTCCGACCAAGACGGTAGCATAGGGAGACTTTATGGAATCTATGACGAAGATGCGGGTGTAGAAACCAGGGGCAGATTCATAATAGATCCAGACGGTATTGTACAAGGTTTTGAGGTTTTAACCCCTCCAGTAGGAAGAAATGTCAACGAAACCCTTCGTCAAATTGAGGCTTTCCAACTAGTTAGGGAATCTAAGGGTAGCAAGGCTACGCCTGCAGGTTGGAAACCAGGTAAACCCGTACTTAGCCCTGGCCCTGACTTGGTAGGTAAAGTGTGGACAGTTTGGTCTGTGGATCAAGTAGACGACTAATAAAATCAGACTTTAAAATGAATTTATAAAAAGGAACCCTTTTTAGGGTTTCTTTTTTGGGAAAGGTATATCAAGACAATGAAATTATTGTTTTTTTATTGGGGGATGATTTTGCTAGGATACTTTATAGGATCGAAAAGCAGAAGCATCCACACCAAGCTAACTTTTATAAGCCCCCTCCTTCTTGCTACAGTCCTTACCCTTGTTTTCGTTATGGGCGCACGTATGGGTGCTAACGATGAGGTGGTATCAAACCTGCACACAATTGGCCTTGATGCCCTACTTATCACCATTTTCATTATGGTAGGAAGCATTCTTGCCGTATCTATAACTAGAAAGATTCTAAAAATGAACAAAGGGGGATTCGACAAAAATGATTTGCAGAATATCCCGATTGAAAGGATACCTGATGAGGACCGATTAGAAAAGGATAAGGGAAGCAATAAAATGTCATTAGCAATCATGCTTTCAATATTTTTTGGTCTTCTTTTCGGTTATTTTCTCATACCCCTGCTTTTTAATGACTACGCAGCCTTTGAAAAATTCTCAGCTAACACTATGATTGCAGGTGTAAGTTTTTTATTATTTTTGGTTGGGATTGATATGGGACTTGCTGGTACCATAGTATCAAACCTTAAAAATGCAGGTTTCAGGGTCTTAGTTTTCCCTATCGCTGTTGTTGTAGGAAGTTTGTTTGGGGCATCCGTAAGTAGCCTCTTTCTCCCAATACCCCTCAATGAGGCGCTTGCCATCGGATCAGGCTTCGGCTGGTTCACCTTAGCACCCATTCTTATTTCTGAACAAGGCCATATCATTGCTGGAGCTATTTCATTTATGCACAATGTAATTAGGGAATTTGGGGGCATAGTATTAATCCCTATCGTAGCCAAAAAATTTGGATGTATTGAGGCCTCTGCACTCCCAGGAGTTGCGGCTATGGATATTAGCCTTCCTTTGATAGAGCAAGTCTGTGGTGAGGAGATTGTAATCTACTCATTTTTAATTGGATTGTTTCAAAGTGCCATGGTCCCCCTGCTAGTTCCACTCTTTGCGGGCCTATAAGGCCTAGGCTTTACAAACATCTATCCAGTCCAGTGCCTTTGAATAGCGGAACAATTCATCACATGTTAGCTCAATGGCTGAGTTGTCAGTACCACATGCAGGGAACACCGTTTCAAAACGCCTCATAGATACATCGCAGAATATTCTAACATGGGGATTTTCTATAGCAAAAGGACACACCCCACCTATTGCGTAACCCGTAAATTCAAGCACCTCTCCGGGCGACAACATCCTGGCCTTCATGTTGAAAAATTGTTTGAACTTACTGTTGTCAATCCTTCTATCGCCTGCTGTAACAACTAAAACACAGGCACCATTATCCCTAAAGGATAATGTCTTGGCTATTCTGGCCGGAATAACACCCAGGGCCTCAGCTGCTAGCTGAACTGTCGCGCTGGATGTATCGAATTCTAAAACATCTCCATCCCTGTCCCATTGCCTTAAATATTTTTTTACTTTTTCTATTGCCACATCTACACCTCTACTAATATTTTTAATGCAAATTATCGACGAATATGGTAACATTATGTCTTGGTTGCGGATTTCTATTGTGGAAAGGATTTATTAATATGGACCCCAAAAAACGTGCAATTTTATACATGGTCCTGTGTGCCTTTCTATGGAGTACAGCAGGAATTTTTCTAAAGCTTTTGCCCTGGAACCCTATGGCTATAGCTGGAATCAGGAGTCTTATATCCGCTTCCGTTTACTTTATTTTCATGCGTAGTCAAAAAATTTCTTTTGTCATCACCAAATACTCCCTTGCCTCAGGAATTTTTTTATCACTGGTTTTCATATTATTTATCGCAGCAAATAAACTTACTGCTGCTGCTAATGCCATCGTCCTACAATACTCAGCACCGATTTTTATCCTCATTCTTTCTGCCCTAATTTTCAAACAGAAATTCCGCATAGGAGATGTAATAACCGTCATTGCAACTACCTTAGGCATATCCCTATTCTTTTTCGATAAGATCTCTTCCGGTTATGCCCTAGGGAATATGTTAGCATTATTAGCTGGGTTTTTCTTTGCATCCATGTTCATCGCCACTGGCAGAGCTGATGATAAG
The DNA here is from genome assembly GCA_964567325.1 of uncultured Oscillospiraceae bacterium. GTDB lineage: Bacteria > Bacillota > Clostridia > Peptostreptococcales > Anaerovoracaceae > UBA1426. Next base: position 1,755 of record CAZMMB010000008.1, on the reverse strand, counting down.
TCCAGAGCTAGCGGTATTCTTTTAGGCCACCTGTTTACCGCAGTTATTGGCATACCCTTCGCTTTTATACATCCTATCGAGCTTAACGCTACTTCCATTCTCATCATTTTTGCCTTGGGTATCTTCCAACTAGGTATACCTTATGTCCTATACGGCCTAGCGGCTAGGCATTGTTCATCTTTAGCCTGCTCCTTAATTGGCACAATTGAACCGCTATTTAACCCGATTTGGGTATTTATTTTCACTGGAGAGGCCCCGGGTTTATTCGCCTTTGCAGGCGCTAGCTTGGTTATCTCATCAGTTGCTATGTGGACAATATGGAGCGCAAAAAGGCAAAATGATCAGGATTCCAAGAGCTTCAATAAATCGACAAAAGGACCATAAGCAGTTTGCTCTATACCAGGATCATGCTCCACTATTGTCACAGTTTTCATCAAGTCTGTAGTTATACTTACCATTGATGTCGTGCCAGTTATTCCAGCTAACAAATCCTCTTTGGGAATCAACTCAGGACCCACACTACCCACAAATTTATCATTTTCAATTCTAGCATGGCATATTAGTTTAATAAGCTTACCATCGGCCCTTGCACTATCAATTAATTCATAAGTGATATCCTCAATCCCTTTTCTTTGGATATCCATTGGCGTAATATTTGCGTCCATCAGGACATTCATCAGAGTCGCAATTTTAGCACTTGCATCCCAGCCTTCAATATCCATAGCCGGATTAGCTTCGACAAAACCCAAATCCCTACCCTCCTCTAATATTTGGCTATATTTTTTCCCCTTTGCCATTTCTACCAGTATATAATTAGTGGTTGAGTTAAGTATACCTTTAATTTCTATCACTTTACAGAGGGGCAAGGTTTCTTTCATCAGATTAAAGATAGGCGAGCCATCCATAACCGTAGTTTCAAATAGAAATTTTACCCCTTTTTTATCAGCTAATTCTTTAAGCTCAGAATAAGCCCATGCAAGAGGACCCTTGTTTGCTGTTATTACATGCTTACCCCTATTTAAGGCTATGGTTATATGTTCTTTAGCGGGTTGGCCTGTGAAAATATCCAGTGGAGTAAGCTCCAACATCGCATCATAATCGATTGAAGATAAGGCTTCCAGAGATGAAAGTTCTGAGTAGTCCTCACCCTCTTTGTCGAAGCTACCTAGCTTTTCAAGCTCATTGGCCGCACTCAGGGTATCAAGACCCTCAGAATTAAAAAGCGAACCACGGCTTCTAGTAGTAATAGCGACAACCTTTATTTCGTATTTGTACTCTTCAGCGATTTCTTTTTTCTTATCCTCCAACAAACGTACAAAGGCTCTTCCTGCGTCTCCAAAGCCTAGCATTATCAGGCGTATTTCCTTCATCTTTTCTTCCTATCCAAATTTAATATGGAATCCAATCATTTCTATGTCTTCCAGTCCACGCAAATTAACCTAGCAAAAAGAAATATACTATATAAATATACCCTTGTCAAAAATGAACATTGAAATTTCATCTGGTCTTTAGTTGATTTTCTTGTATAATTACCATGTAAGATATACCCCTAATAAAAGGATGACAGAAAAATGAACAATATACTTAGGTCTGCATGGGCGGAGATTGATTTAAGCTGTATCGAACATAATATTTCTGAGATAAAACAGAGAGTGGCCGGCACACAGATAATCGGTGTAGTCAAGGCCGACGCCTATGGTCACGGGGCTGTAGAGGTCTCACGGGTACTCTTGAACGAGGGCGTTTCCACTTTGG